>JBCDIR010000070.1:0-8561 GCA_038748735.1 Bacteroidota bacterium
AAATCCCGTCCTTCAACGTGGATAGTGCCTATAACTACATTGCCGAACAGGTCGCTTTTGGTCCGCGCGTACTCGGCTCAGCAGGGCACGCGGCGGCCAAAGATTGGCTCGTCAGCGAATTCAAGAAAATGGGGGCGAAGGTTATCGAACAAGACTTCACCGCCGAAGTCTACACGGGAGATAAGTTCCCCGCCACGAATATCATCGCGCAGTTTAATCCCAATGTTTCGGATCGCATCCTGCTCGGTGCCCACTGGGACACGCGCCACATTGCCGACAGCCCGCTCAGCGTGGAACGCGAAGAGGAACCCATCCTCGGGGCGGACGACGGGGGCAGTGGGGTAGGGGTCCTGCTCGAAATTGCGCGTCAGCTGCAGGCCAACCCCATTGGGCTGGGCGTTGACCTCATCCTTTTCGATGCGGAAGACTACGGCCAGAGCAATACCGACGAGGACACGGCGGAAACCTACTGCCTCGGTAGCCAGTACTGGGGCCGCAACCCGCATTCGCCCTACAAAGCCCGCTACGGGGTACTACTAGATATGGTAGGCGCCAAAGACGCCAAGTTTCTGAAAGAAGGCTATAGTTACGGACAAATTAATCCGGAATTAGTCAACAAAATATGGTCCCTAGCCAGCCGCATGGGGAAGAGCAACTACTTCGTCGACCAACGCGGTCCCGCCATTACGGATGACCACGTCTTCGTCTACAAATACGGTAACGTACCCATGATCGACATCATCAACATTTCCGGTACGGAAAAAACGGCCTTCGGTCCTCACTGGCATACCCACAACGATAATATGGATATCATCGACAAGAATAAGCTCCGCGCCGTCGGGCAGGTGATGCTAGCCATGATTTATCGGGAAGATGCGGGAACGTTTTAGTAGAGGAACGCATTCTGGCTCCGCCTACACCTGAGTAGCGGGATCGGCTTCGCTTTGCTCGCCTGTGGGACGTTGTTAGCAAGACGCCACACAACATTACAACACCATGAAGATAGTCTCCTACAACGTCAATGGTATCCGCGCGGCTATGCGCAAGGGCTTAGTCGAGTTCCTCGCCGAAAACGACTTCGACATCGTCTGCCTCCAAGAAGCCAAAGCCCTGGCCGAGCAAGTAGACATGACGCCGTTCGAGGACCTGGGCTACGCCCATCACTGGCACTCTGCCGAAAAGAAAGGCTACAGCGGGGTGGTCACCCTCACTAAGCTAGCGCCCACCCACGTACAGGCTGGTACTGGTATGGAACAGTACGACTACGAGGGGCGTATTCTCCGCACCGACTTCGGCGCTTGGACACTGCTTAATTGCTATTTCCCGAGCGGCAGTAGCGGCGACGCGCGCCAGGACTTCAAAATGGAATTTCTCACCGATTTTCACAACTGGGTTAAGGAACTACGTCAAGAACGGCCCCAACTCATCATCGTCGGCGACTACAATATTGCTCACACCGAAATGGACATCCACGACCCCATTCGCAACAAAAAGTCCTCTGGCTTCCTTCCCGAAGAACGCGAATGGATGACCCAGTGGTTAGCCGACGGTTTCACGGATGCCTTTCGCCACAAAAACCCCGAAGAAATCGCCTACAGTTGGTGGAGCTATCGCGCTAACGCCCGTGCCAACAACAAAGGTTGGCGCATCGACTACCAGTCCGTCTCCGATAATCTCCGTGACCGCATCCAGGCTGTCCGCCACTACCCCGATGCCCAACAGAGCGACCACTGTGCCTTGGTGATGGACATTGATTTGTAGGGGAATAAGCCACCCTGCTCAACCGTATTTGCCATACGCAGTGCATAGTATTCCGCTGGCTAGCATTTGCCATGCGCAGCGTACCGGCCAAAAGTCTCACGACTTGCAACAACAAAAAAATAAAACCCACCCACCATGGCCCGCATGTTCCCCCAACTCACCTCCGCCCTCCAAACCTTCATCGAAGAACAGCAGCTATTTTTTGTAGCTACGGCGGCGGAAGACGGACGCGTCAACCTATCCCCCAAAGGACTGGACTCCCTCAAAGTCCTCCATCCCGGGCAGCTGCTCTGGCTCAACTTGACGGGTAGTGGTAATGAAACCGCCGCACACCTGCTGCGGGTCAACCGCATGACCTTGATGTTCTGTTCGTTTACCGAACAGCCCCTCATTCTTCGCGTCTACGGCAAAGCACGAACCATCCACGCCAACGACGCGGACTGGGATAAATACTTGGCTCACTTTGGTGACCACTACACGGGCGCACGTCAGCTCTACCTGATGAATGTAGAAAGTGCACAGACTTCCTGCGGTTTTGCCGTCCCCCGTTACGACTTTAAAGAACAGCGCAGTCGCTTACTGGATTCGGCCGAACGCCGCGGCCGCGAGGGAATTGAGGAATACTGGCAAGAAAAAAACCGGACGAGTATTGATAATTTTCCTACGGGCATGCCGGGGCTAGAGGAACTACGCAGTGAGTGAAATGCTCGTTAGCATCTGCCGTCCGCAACGTACCATCGTCCGTAAGTCACTGATTTACCGCAGCAAAACATTGCCAAACAGCACTCAAAACACCGCCGTCACCTGCGCCCGGCCCACGTGTACGGGCTGCGCCTCCCCCGTTTGGCGGCCTTCGTAGGTGAAAGTCAGTTGCAAATAGCGCCCCACCTGCCGCGTCAGACTCGCGTTCCAGAGCCAGTTCTGGCCGGGTTGTAAACCGTTCAACAACACAAAACCGACCGGAGAGCGCGGGTCACCCGCTAAGTCCAGACGAACGTAGGAAGCCGACAAGCGTAACCATTGCTTATAGTTGCCACTCAACTCCAATTCTTGGCGCTGCAATTCGTCGGCAGTACCGGGTAGCTGGTTCCGCTCCTCCTGGTACAAATAACTGAGCGCTAGGCGATAATCCCGCCCCGGCTGATAACTGACCGCAGGCGTAAGGGAAAAGCCGTCGAGTTGGTAGTCCTTATTGTTAAAAAACTCCGAATCTGCCGAGCGACTGCGTAGGGCCGCTTCGAGGCGAATGGTCGCCGCTTCGGTCGCATTCCACCGACTGCGCAAGGTGTAGTTTTCCATCTCGCGGGCTTCAAAACCCGTGGTGGGTACTTGGCGGCGTGGCTGACGTACGTACTCTAATTGTATATCATACTTGGCCGAACGACGGTTGAAAAACAGCGCGTGACGCTGGTTGGCACTTACGGCTACGAGCGCACTATCGGCCAGTTCTAGCTGAAACGGATTTCCCGCTTGTACCCCTGCAAAGTCACGCGTCTTGCGGTTAATGGTCAGGCTAGATTGCCAATCGAAACGGCGGAGGAATCGCTGCCACTTTTTATCGCTCTTCGCCCAAATTCGGGCGGGGTCGATGGAGATACTTTGGTTCAAATTGACGTTATCCGTACGAATAAAATCATCGTTCAGGATAGTTACCCGAATGTGGTCCGCGATGTCCGGAAAGGGAGCAATCTCCATTTCGTTGGGCTGAATTTTCCCGTCATTATTGTACAAACTATCCAGCCAAATGTACTGCCCCTGCCCGGGTCCGACGAAGAGGTAGGTAAATTCCACGCGTGGCTCCTGCCCCGAACCGATTTCGTAGGTCGTGTTGGTGCGCAGGCTCCCTTTCCACAGGTTCACCGTCGCGTCTATCCGTCCCAGCAGCGTTTGAGCGGGGTCTTGCTGACTCAGTTCAGCATTGCGGACTTGCAGCTCGCGGTAGGTCAAATTCCCACTAGCGTTAAAGGCGGCGTTCGGTCGCCAGCGGCCCGTCAGTTCCCCTTCGCGCGCGAGGTTGGTGGCGGTAAAGTCGTTGCCGTCGGGCAGGTAGTCGAGCCGGCTGCGGTAGACGGTTTGGAGTTGCCACTTCCCCTCTTCCGGACTACTGAGCCCCGCTACGTAGCGATCGAAAAAGAAGCTATTGGCGGCCAGTGTTTCACTGTTGAGGGGGCGCTGGGCGTTGCGTTCGCGCTGAGCATCCAATTCGAGTTGCCAGTTGTTCCAGTTGCGGAATTGCTTGCGAATTTGCAGCCGTGGACGCGTAAAAACGGTGCGTTGCTCACTCGTACTACTATTGAGCCAACTGTTGCTGGCCGTTATTCGCCAGTCTTGGTACTGGAAGCGCAACTGCCCACTGTGGCGCTGCCCCTGATACTGCGCACCACGGGTAAAACTGGACCAATTGTAGGTCAACTCGCCCAGCTTTTCGTGTTGTAAGCGCAAGCCCGTTCCCGCCAATTGCTCCTGTTCTGGGCTAGTCGTTCCGATCCCGTTGACGTTAGCCAGACTCCAATCCCGCAAAAACTCCGGCGAACGGTAAGGGTTGATGGACCGAAAAGTAGCTTGCACGTATTCGTAATGTGCTTTCGTTTGCAAACGCCAGTGCGACGAATCGCTACCCAGCGCAAATTGCTGTCGCCAGTCGAGACGTGTGGCCAGTCCTTCGTCGTCTTCGGCATCCAAGGTACTGAAGCGGTTCAGGTCGTTGGTGCTGTACGCCAGCTCCGCCCGGATTTCACCGTCCTGCCCCACTCGGTAGCTACCGCCCGCCGCCAGCATGCGCTGCAATTGCGGGGCCACCAGGTTGCGAGCGGGTTCGTAATTGCCTTGCGGTAAGCAGGTTACCGGGTCGGGTGCAACCCAGCGGTAGACGCGTTCGTTGGCGGCTTTTTCGGTATCCAGTACGTAGTTGCCCTGCCCATCGCCCAGAAAGGTGAAGCCCGCCACCAGCGTTCCGGCGGGATCAAAGCGGAGGAAAGAATAGACCGTATCCTGCCCATTACAATTGAGCAGCGTATCCACTAGACGGTAAGTACTGCGTTGGGGATCCGGTGCGTCCAGTTGGTTGATGGTAGACAGCAGGGCTTCGTTCAAATCATCGCCCGCTTCGCGGAGACGGAGGCGTTCCTCTTCGGTCAGTTGTAGGTCACCCGTGGCAGTTTTGCTGTCTTGCTGGCTGTAAACGTTGGCGTAAGCCTGCCAGCGACCCTGCGTGTAGCGCGTACTCCCCGCGTACAGCGACCGCAGGTAGCGTTGGTCTGCGTACTCAAATTCGACGGTGATACGACTATCTTTGGTGATCAAACGACGGGCGGTGAAGGTGACTTCGCCCTGGTTATAATCAATCGTATAATCGGCATCCCGCCCCCGCTGCATGGCCTGACCGTCGATGAACACTTTTTCCGTACCCGCTAGGATGATCAGGAAGCGTTCGCCACTGTTCCCCTGCAATTTGTAAGGACCTTGGTTCCCCTCAATGGCGTTGAGCTGTTGCCTCCGAAACTGGCCGCGCGCGATGGCTACGCTGGCGGTGCTTTCCCACAGCCCGTCCTTACCCGCTGCTTGACGGTGTTGCAGACTGGCTCCTTCTAGCTTTTTGAAATATTTTAAAAAGTAACCGTCTGGACTGGTCAGTTCGTAATCCCCGGCGGTGAGGCTCGTTTGGTCACGTTCGAGGCGAATGAAGATGCGGTCAAAGTCGCGGAGTTGGCGGGTGTTACCTTCCGGCTGAATAGGGAGGTTTTCGTCGGTGATGGCGGCGGTGATGCGGATGTCGTCCCCCAGTTCGCCCGCCAGTTGTAGATTGAAACTTGAATTCAATACCAAATCCTGCCGATTACCGAAGGACAAACCCCGGCTAAAACTTCCCCGATACTGCAAGTTTTGCCCCTCGAACAAGTCGCCCGTCGGTGCGTACGGATTGTAGCTACCGATGACCAAACCTTCGGGATTATCCTGCCGTTGAGTGGTATCAATGAGCGTGTAGCTGCGGCTAAAAGCGTAAGGCAAAGTACGGTAGCGGGCCAGTACACTGTCCGCCGCTATGGATTGCTGCCAAACCAATTCCTGATAGCTGAAGTCGTAGGCAAGTGTGTCTACCCGCGTGCCGTCGGACGTGCGCAATTCCAGACTAGACGGCACCACCGTGAGGCTGTCCAACGCAAAGCGGCCCTCGGTCGGAATCCAGCGGTATTGCTGATTATTCCAAGGTATATCCTGCCCCACGAGCGGCTGTAAAAAGCTGCCCAGCAGAAGAAGTCCACCGATGAGTAGTTTCCAACCTAGCATGCGTGTTTTGAACGGTCGACGGTGGGATTTATTTCGCAGATTTTTTGGGTAATATGAGTAGTTTAAGACAAGTTCATCCTATATTTATGAAGTGCGTGATTATCATCGTAAAAAATGTGTAACCTCAACCTTCATCCATTATGCTGTCTGCAACCCACACTGTCACATTAGAACTTCCAATTGAAATAGAGGAAAAGGAAGCTCAGCAAATGATCTTATCTATTTTATTTGGAAAGGGCATTATTTCCTCCGGTAAAGCGGCCGAAATTTTAAATATTCCTAGAGTAGATTTTCTTACTAAGCTAGGAGAATACGGAATCAGTGCATTTTCTGACGACGATAGTAGTCTAGAGGCAACACTCAACAATTCTTATCTTTGACAGGCACATCATCTCCACAATCTGACCAGCTTATGCTACGATTACTCCTGTCCCTAATCTTTTGTTTTACAGCCAGCACTTTTTTACTCGCCCAGCCCGCTGAAAAAGCACCACCGTCCGTGGCTAGTGTCCTGCGGGGAACGACGGCCTACGAGGGCTACTTCGACTTCTACTGGCATCCTGAAAAGGGAAAAATCTACTTGGCCGTCGACCGCTGGGACGAAGAATTTCTCTACGTCAACAGCCTTACCGGAGGCGTGGGTTCCAACGACATCGGCCTGGACCGTAACCAGCTGGGTAGCGACCGTATCGTGAAGTTCGTCCGCACCGGACCGCAGGTATTGTTAGTCCAACCCAACTACCAGTACCGCGCCGTAAGCGACAATGCCGAGGAGCGCGCCGCCGTAGCCGATGCGTTTGCCCAGTCCGTCATTTTTGGTTTTAAAGCCGTGGCTACGGAGGGGGATAAAGTCCTCATCGACCTGACGCCCTTTCTACAACGTGACGCCCACGGCGTGGCCGAGCGACTGCGCCGCAACCAACAGGGTGCCTACAAAGTGGATAAAACCCGCTGCATGCCCAACCTGGACCGCTGCAAATCTTTCCCTAAAAACACCGAGTTCGATGCGCTCGTCACCTTCACGGGCGATGCCAAGGGCAATTATATCCGTTCCGTCACGCCGGATCAGGATATTGTGACGGTTAGTCAACACCACAGCTTCGTAGAATTGCCAGACGACAACTACACACCCCGCCTCTTCGACCCCCGCTGTGGCTATTTTTCGTTCAGCTATTATGATTACGCCACGCCCATCGACCAGCCGCTCCAGAAGCGCTTCATCACCCGCCACCGGCTGGCGAAGAAAAACCCTACGGCTAAAGTAAGCGAAGCCGTAGAACCAATCATTTACTACCTCGACCGGGGAACGCCCGAACCGATTCGCTCCGCGTTATTAGAGGGTGGCCGTTGGTGGAACCAAGCTTTCGAGGCGGCGGGCTACCGCAACGCCTTCCGCGTCGAAGTGCTGCCACCCGATGCCGACCCTATGGATGTACGCTACAACGTCATCAACTGGACGCACCGCAGTACCCGTGGTTGGAGCTACGGCAGTTCCGTGGTGGACCCGCGTACGGGGGAAATTATCAAGGGGCACGTACTGCTGGGGAGTTTGCGCGTGCGTCAGGATTTTTTGATTGCCCAAGGACTCGTTGCCGCTTACGAAAAGGGGGACGAAGCGGACCCGCGTCTCCTGGAAATGGCCCTGGCTCGCCTCCGACAATTGTCGGCTCACGAGATTGGTCACACCCTAGGCTTATCGCATAACTTTGCGGCCAGCTACAACGACCGCGCCTCGGTAATGGATTATCCGCATCCCTATCTACGCATTGACGCGGAGGGGAACGTGGCGTACGACCAAGCCTACGACACGGGCATCGGTGAGTGGGACAAGCGGACGATTTTGTACGGCTACCAAGATTTTGGCACCAACTCGGAAGCGGAGGGCTTACGCCAAATATTAGCCGAAAACGACGCCCGTAACCTCCTCTATATTTCTGACCCCGACGCCCGCCCAGCGTACGGTGCGCACGCCCACGGCCACCTGTGGGACAACGGCCAATCGGCCATGGAAGAACTCCGCCGCCTCACGATTCTGCGCAAGAAAGCTCTCCTAAATTTCAGCGAGAAAAACATCCCGGTCGGTGCGCCCATGTCGAAGCTAGAAGACGTACTCGTTCCCGTTTACTTCATGCACCGTTACCAAACGGAAGGGGTGGCGAAAGTCATTGGCGGTGTCAATTATAGCTACGCGGTGCGCGGCACGGATTCCCCTGAAAAAGTGGACTTCATTGATAACAAAACGCAGCGCGACGCCCTGAAAGCACTGTTGGAGACGCTTAACCCCACGTTTTTGACCCTGCCGGAACACATCCTGCAACTCACTCCACCCCAAGCCTACGGCTATCAACGGGGCCGCGAACAGTTCAAAATCCATACAGGCTTGACGCTCGATCCGCTGGCCGCTGCCGAAGCTTCGGCGGACCATACCCTACGCTTTTTGTTGGAACCAGCGCGTATGGCTCGCCTGGTAGAACAAGCTGCTCGTCGTCCGTACAGCCTGTCGGCTAACGAGG
>JBCDIR010000071.1:0-8515 GCA_038748735.1 Bacteroidota bacterium
GCCCCACTACTTTGGTCGCGTCCCGTTTTGACTTCCAACCGCTGGATAATTTCTACTTCCCCTACGACGAGCAACTCACGGACATCAACGATTTTCGTCTTCCCAGCTACCACCGCCTGGATATAAACGCCCGGTGGACGTGGACGAAGCCCCGTGGCCAACACACGCTGCGGCTGGGTATTTACAACGCTTACGACCGGGCCAATGCCTACTTTGCTTACGAATTTGAGGACGAGTTGGAACCTGAAAATAGCGGTCTGCGCTACCAGAATGGTCTGCCGCTTTTGCCGATGTTTGGTTATGGGTTTCGGTGGTGAGATGGTGCTCGGATTAAAAGTCCTCGCGAGCGGTACTTTACATGCTCAACGCTTCTGTCCAGGCGTATAGTGCTATGCCCAGCGCAGTTGCTACGTTCAAGCTCGTGTTTTGCCCGTACATGGGGATGTGAGCACAAGTGTCCAATTCGGCGAGGACGGTGGCTTGGATGCCTACACTTTCTGCCCCCAGCACTAGGACGGTAGGTTGCGGAACTGTTGTTTCTACTATTTCCCGCAACGGTCGACTCTGCTTGGTAATTTCTATACCTACCCGCGCGTAACCCTCCGTTTTGGCCATGCGGAGTTCGGTTACCAAGTTGGGTACTGCTCGGTAGGGAACCCGCTCCACGGTGCTGCGGGCCGTCTTGCTCAACTTACGATTGGGGGGCTGCGGAGTGCTGCCGCCCAACCACAATTCCGCTAAACCGAAGGATTCCGCTAAGCGGAAAGCCATCCCCACGTTGCGTGGGTCCTGCCAATCGTCACAAGCAACGATGAGCGGAAATTTTCGCCGCTCCCACCGTACGGCAGCGTGCTGGAGTTGTTGATCGTATTTTGCGTCAGCCATGATACAAAGGTAATGGGATGTTTTATTTACTAGCTTGCCCCCGTAAGAAACTACTTTGGATAATTTCGCTTCACTTGCCGTATCTTTACCACTCGTCAGGCAGCATATTGCCTCATACTATCCTCTATTAAATAACGTTCACTGGGTGAACGAGATACTATCCCAAGAACAAATCAGCACATGCGCCAACCGCTACTGCGTCTTATCTTTTTAGGTTTAACTTTTTTTGCCGTTGCCACTGCTGCGCTGGCCCAGAGCTGTGGCGCGGGCGATACCCTCATCGTAGCGGCTAATAATTCTGCTACTTATTCCCTCAACATTGCCGATTACGTCAACGATGACTTGGCCGATCCTGCTCAGGGCTTGTGTGGTATTGAAATTGGCTTCGTGCACGGTTTCGTAGAAAACCTGGAACTGGCCCTCACCTCTCCCGCCGGGCAGAGCGTAGCGCTCATTGGTCCCAATAGTGATGATCCGTTCGCTGCTACCTTCGGGACGCGTTGGAACATTGATTTTGTGCCTTGCGGCGAAACCGCCCAACCGGACTTCCCCTTCGACCCACGTTGGGACAACAACCAAGCGACCAACTGGGCTATCCTAGCGGCTTACAGCGGCTCCTATTATCCGTTTCAGGGCTGTCTGGAAGATTTCAACACAGGGCCCGTTAACGGAGAATGGACGTTGAACATCACGAACAACCCCTCCAATAATCCGGGAGCCATTACCTATCTGCGGCTGGTTTTTTGCGACGCCCGGGGCGTGGAATGTTGCTTTGCCGTAGCGGGTTTATTGGACAACGAAGATATACTCATTTGTGAAGGAAGTGACACCCTCCTCATCGAACCCGAACTCCGCTTTCCCGCCGGACCAGCGGATACAACAGAACACGGTTACGCTTTCCTCCTCCAGCGCGACGGCATCTACGAACGCCTTGACTCCGTCCTCGACTTACGGATGGCCCCGCCGGGCGTGTACGATATCTGCGGATTGTCTTACCGACGCAGTGAACTGGACAGCTTGGCCTTACCCAACGGCACGCTTACCATCGACAGTATTCGGCAAAACCTAACCAGTTTAGAACCCGATCTGTGTGCCGAATTGACCCCTACTTGCCTACAAGTCACCATCCTCGCCCCGCCGGACACCACGCGCCTCACGGAACGTATCTGTACGGGCGATACGATCTTTGTGAATGACGTTCCATTCTCCAGCACGGGAAATTACGTCAGTGAACTCATCGGGCAAGGCGGCTGTGATAGTATCGTCACGCTCGACTTGTTTGTACAAGCCGAACTAAGCACGGACTTACAAGTAACCGTCTGTCCGGGTGACACAGTTTTAGTGGGCAATAACGCTTATTTTGCTACTGGCTTCTACCGCGACACCTTAGCAAGTACAGAGCTGGGCTGCGATAGTATCGTCACGCTCGACCTGACCGTCAACGCCCCCATCGTGACGGACCTTAGTCCGGTGATTTGTGCGGGCGACAACTTCGCCGTGGGAGATAGTATACTGACGAACGCCGGACAATACGAGATTGTGCTGACCGCCGCAACTACTTGTGACAGCCTCGTACGCGTCGATCTGACCGTGCTCGACCCGCTGGCGACCATCACGGGACCAAACGTAATCGATTGTTCCCAAACCGAAGTGACCCTCAGCGCCGAGAGCTCCACCCCCAACGGTCAACTGACCTACCTGTGGACGGACTTGGATAATAATTCTTTGGGTGAAAACACCACTTTTACTACGGCCACTGGCGGCACTTATCTGTTGGCCGTTAGCCAAAGCCAAAGCGGTACGACTTGTACCAACCGAGATACCATAGTAGTTATCCAAGATGATGCGCCGCCCGTAGCTGATACGGGTCCGGATACCCTACTGACTTGTAATCATCCGAGCATTACCGTCGGTGGTCCGCTTACCAGTACGGGGGCTGATCTGACCTACGCTTGGTCCACGCTGGATGGCGAATTGCCTATTATCAACACCCAACCTACTTTGACGGTCGATGTCACTGGAACCTACACGCTGATTGTCACCAACGAACAAAATACTTGCCGCGACACCAGCAGTGTCTCCGTCGGTGATGGGCAAACGCCCCCCGAGGTGAGCTTACCACCGAGCTTCACCCTCAACTGTGCCGTCCTAAGCGACACACTCGACGGAAGTAGCAACTTACTGGACAACACCTTTACCGCCGCTTGGACGGGGCCCGGCATTCTTGAAGTCCTCCCGCCCGCCGCCATCGTAGCAGCAGCACCAGGTGAATACACCTTGACCATTACGAACACGTTGACGGGTTGCGTGGCCCAAGATTCCGTGGAAGTATTCGAGGATTTACGTCCTGCCGTAGCGGTCATCACTCCGGTGGATACCATCACTTGTACGGCACCCGTCGTGGGCCTATCCGCGCTGAGCTCTACCCCAACTGACCTCACCTATCTTTGGTTAGGACCCCGCCTACTTGAGCCTATCGGAGACCCCGACAACCTAACGGATACCGCAGGAACGTATCAACTTATAGTGCAACGGACGGACAACTTCTGTCGGGATACCACCACCGTTACGGTAATCGAAAATCGCCTTTTCCCGCTCGTTCAACTCGGACCTGATACCGTCGTTAATTGCTACAACGAGCAGATTGTATTACGAAACACGCCACCCTTGGCCGTAGGCAGTGCCACCTACCAGTGGTTCAACGGCAATTCACCCATTGTGGATGCGAATACCGACAGCTTGCGGGTAACCGAAACGGGTACATTTGTGTTGGAAGCTACCTTTTTTGACAACGGCTGCACCAGCCGCGACACCGTAATGGTGAGCGAAAATTTCCTGCCCCCCGAAGTCGTCGAAGCAGGTCCGGGCGGACAATTAAACTGTGCCAATGAAGTCCTCCGCCTCGTACCGGATAGCACGGGTTTTGCTCGTCCCGTCAGTTGGGAATGGCAAGGTCCTTGTTTTACTTCCCCAACGGATAGCTGGGCGGTGGAAACCAACTGCCCCGGCCTGTACACATTAGTGGTCACTAGCATCGAAAGCGGCTGTACGGCTAATGATACCGTGCGTATTCTGCAGTCCGTCAATTTTAGCCAAGCGGTTTTGCCAGACAGCTTACTATTAGATTGCGAAACCGGGGAAGTTGCGCTAGCCAACGCGGGAAGTACGGGTTCCATTTTCCGCTGGTTCCGCGACGGCATCCAGATCAGCTTGCCCAACAACAGCCCGGTAGTCGATCAGGCGGGGATGTACGAGTTGATCGTGAGCGACCTGGGGATGACTTGTGCGGACACGGCCCGGACAATCGTTCGCATTGACTGTTCCGTAACGGCTAGTATTGCGCCTCCGGCGACCATCACTTGCTCGGAACCCATTACGGTACTGGACGGTAGCCCCAGTGTAGTCGAAGGAGATTTCACCTACCAATGGATTCCGCCCGCTGCGGGCTGTGTACTGAGCAGCACTACGGCCGACACCCTGGCGGCTATTTGTGCGGGTGAATATACCCTCATCGTCGAACAGAGCTTGTTCGGGTTGCGGGATACGACGACCGTTGAGGTACTCATAGATACGCTAGCGCCCGTGATTGATGCGGGTGACCCGCAGGTTATTACGTGTGTAGACACGCTCATTGAACGCACTGCGATGGTCAACGGGCCAGTGGAAGACTACGATTTTATTTGGACACGTCTACCCTCCGAAGAAGCGTCTCTGGGCGATACGCTGCGGACGAATATGCCAGGTACTTACCTGTTGGAGGTTACGAATCTGGATAATGGTTGCCGTAGTACCGATGCTGTACAAATTACCACTGACAATCTACCGCCGAGCATTGCTTTTGGGAATACTGCCATTCCCTGTATGGAAGGTACCCTAGCTCTCCAAGCCTTCGTTTCGCCCGTGTCCGCAAATGACGTTTACGCCTGGTCCGGACCAGGAATCATCGCGGATGCCGACAGCCTAACGACCATTATTAATGCAATTGGCCAGTACACTTTTTCCGTACTGAATACGGCCAACGGTTGTAGCAATCGCGCGGAGGTAGCAGTGACCCAACAAGACTGTGTCCCCTGCCTGGAGTTGCTCGACAATGATACGCTCACTTGCTTAGCTAACACCCTTTCATTGACGGCCACGTTCTGCGAAGCCTGTGTAGATTGCGTCGTGCAGTGGTCGGATGAGACGGGTACTATTGCGGGAGCGACGAATTTAAGTTTGGAAGTTAGTACCGCCGGGAGTTATACGATTACGGCTACCGATACCCTCGGCTTCAGCAGTATGGAAACGGTGGTCGTCACGGACCTGCGTTCTACCCCGACGGTGGACCTGGGCCCCGACCGCAGCTTAGACTGTGATAGTAACAGTTTATTGGTGCGAAACCTGCTGATGAACCCAGACAGCGCCGACTTTAGTTGGCAACTCCTGAGCGGTGCATCACTAGCTACGCAAAACCCTTTTGTGACCATCACGGAACCGGATACTTACGTATTGCGGGTAACGGATTTGCGTAACGGTTGCTTTGCCGCCGACACCATCACGATTGGTATAGATACGCTTCCACCCGTGGCCGAGGCGGGTCCCGATCAAACCCTGACCTGCGGTAGTCCCGTGGTTACGCTAGACGGTAGCGGCTCTAGTTTTACGCTGGTGACCTACGCTTGGACGGCTCCCAACCCGGGTTGCCTTTCCGGAGATGACACAGTGCAACCGCTAGCTAGTTGTCCGGGCTGGTATTACCTGACGGTGCAGTCTAACCAAAACGGGTGTACGGCAACGGACAGCGTTTTCGTGGACCAAAGTGACGTCTTACCGATACTGACTCCGCTGGCCGATACTTCCCTAAGCTGCGTCCGCGACAGCATTTTGCTCACCGCCAGTGTTCCCACCGGAGATTTCAGTACCCAGTGGTGTCAACTGGATGCGGACGGTACGATTATTCCAACGAGTTGTCAGAACAGCGCGGAATTGCTAGTAACCGCAGCGGGCGAATACCGCTTCTCCGTAACGGATACGTTTACCCAGTGCAGCGCTTTCTACGTTGTGGCGGTGGCTAGCGACACCCTCCCCCCTACCCTCGACGCGGGGGCGGACGATGTCTTTTTATGTACTTCGGACGCTTTACAATTGCAAGCCAGCAGCGAGCCTAACACTACGCTACTATGGACCCAGGCGCAAGGCGCGGACATTGTACCAAACGACGTACTCGACCCCGTCATTTACCAACCGGGTACTTACGTCTTACGGGCTACGGCTCTCAGCAATGGTTGTACGGCCCAGGATAGTGTACATATCTTGACCGACGAAAATGCCCCAACCCTCGCGCCACTTACGGATACCGTACTCACTTGTGCCGTCACGCAGCTTCGCCTGAATGCCACGGGTGTCACGAACGGTGGCAGCGCAACTTGGGCCTGGACGACGGCTAACGGCTTACTACTTACCGACCAGAACAGTCCAATGCCCCTCGTCGGGGATACGGGTACCTACTTCGTTACCCTGACCGATCCGAGCAATAATTGCACGGTTACGGATAGTTTATTGATCACCAGTAACCGAGCAGCGCCGCAAGCACAAATTGCGAACCTAGCGGACTTGCTCCTCACCTGCGAAACGGATACGCTCCTCCTCGACGCGAGTCCATCGACGAGCGCCAACGGAGCCGAATTGAGCTACACCTGGCAAATTAACGGGGCGGGTAACTTATTTCCCAACCTGAGCGAAGCTACTACTTTCAGTAACGAACCGGGCAACTACGTCCTGCGTGTGGAGGACACCCAAAACGGCTGTCGGGACACCCTGAATTTCAGTCTCGGTGCTAATTTTGTACCGCCCAGCCTCACATTAGCCGTACCGGACTCGCTGGGCTGTGGTAATACCGACGTTACGCTGAGTACGACGACGCCTGGAACGGATTCTGGCTTTACGTTTACTTGGCAGGATGCGGACGAAGTGGTTATTAGCAACGCACCGACGGCTACGGTGGCCAGTACGGGAACCTACCAACTGATCCTCACAGCCGAGGAAAACGGTTGTTCCACTACGGAGACGGTGATGGTTGTTGAAAACGAAAATTTACCGGCGGTGAACATCCTTCCTGCTGCTGAAATCAGCTGTGAAAACGCCACTGTTTTACTCGACGGTACGGGTTCCGCTGCGGGGCCGAGTATCACCTACCAGTGGACTAGTCCTACGGGAGGAACCCTCTTGGGAGGCGGTGAAGCAGGACAAGACTCTACCCAAGTGGCCGGGACCTACGTGCTAACTGTCTTCGATTCATTATCGGGCTGTAGCCAAACGGATACGGTTGTGGTTGCTGCTAACGATGCAGTCATTACGGGCTTAGTGCTTACCCAAAACAATCCGCCGTGTGCGGATGATCCTTTTGGCAGTATCAACGTGGACAGTGTTAGTGGAGGGACTGGTCCGTTCCTGTACGCATTGGACGACCAGTCACTAAGTTTAGATAACACTTTTAATAACCTTATTCCTGATCTGTATACCCTGACCGTGGAAGATGCGGTGGGCTGTACTTGGACGGAAACAGTAACCATTGTTCCCAGCAGTCCGCTGCGTGTCGATCTGGGGGATGACCAAACGATTCAACTCGGTAGTCCGACGACTTTAGAACCGATCATTTCGCCGGACTTGCCCAACCCCGTTTTTGCGTGGTTACCCGTAGAAAGTACGCCGCCGCCGACGGAATTGGCACCAACGGTCAGTCCAATAGCGACCCAATTTTACGTACTAGAAGTGCAGGACGAAAACGGCTGTGCAGCGCGAGATACGATACAAATTTTTGTGGAGGAGGTCCGTGAGGTTTTCATCCCCAACGCTTTTTCCCCCAACGGAGATGAGATCAACGATGAATTGATGGTCTTTGCGGGTCCGGCGGTAGAACAGGTGATTGATTTTCAGATTTTCAATCGCTGGGGAACGCTGATGTACGCACGCACTAATTTTGCGCCGAATGATCCGAATATTGCTTGGGATGGTAAATTAGCGGGTCAACCCGTGAACTCGGGCGTCTTTGTGTACCAAATACAATTGCGTTACATCGACGGTCAAACGCGTACGTTTACGGGGGAGATTATTTTGGTGAGGTAAGTGCTTGGACACAAATAAGTTACTTTTTTGACGGAGCAGATTTTTGTTTCAAACAAGGCAAAAAACGTAGTTCTAGCCTTAGCTAAAGCGAGGCTTTTTAACGTAGTTTGGGACAAAAAGATGCCGTCATAAAATGCTGAAGTTATATTTGTCCAAACACTTAAGAAAAACGCTAAAGCTTATCGCCTTGTACGAGTGCCGTGGCGCTTAGCCCGATCTTGACACACTTAATAGAATTACGGGCGTAGCCTTTCGGGAAACGTTTGGGGCTGTATACAAAACCCGCCGCTTTCAACTGATCTAATTGACGCTTAATCTTACCCGGAGACTGGCGCATCTGACGGCTGAGTTGCGGTAGGTGTACGGCTGCGTTAGCCTCCAACTGCTGTAGTAGTTCTTGATTACTATCTTCTAAGAACAGTTCCAAACGCGCTAACGCGATCCCGACTTTACCACTTGACAGAAGTGTTTCTTTTGTGTCCATGAGTGACATCTTTAAAACTAATTACAATAGCACCCGCCTTCC
>JBCDIR010000072.1:0-8480 GCA_038748735.1 Bacteroidota bacterium
CGCAGTCAGCTGAAACGTTTGCTCATCACGTCGACGCGTTTGTTGAAGCGCAGTTTGCCCGAACCTGCCATAACCAATGCGCACATGAACGTCGTGCGGGAGTACAATTTGCTGGTCGAAAAGCACTTTCGGGAATTCCACAAAGTGAAAGACTACGCCAACCTACTCTTCAAGTCACCGAAGACACTTTCCAATATTTTCCCCAAGTACAGTCACAAGTCGCCCATCATGGTCATCAATGACCGTATTCTGCTGGAGTCTAAGCGCCTGCTGCTCTATTCCGATAAATCCAACGAGGAGATCGCCCGCGAACTGGGCTACAACGATCCGAGTCACTTTGCTAAGTTCTTCAAAAACCACCTCCATCTCAGCCCGACGGCCTTTCGGAAAGAAAAATTAGGTGCCCAGTAAACCCAAAGGGATGAATCTACCCGAAGCCGGGAAGTATCTACTTTTTTAGCGTGGTTCAGTGCCCGCATCTTTGTGCCATAATCAATTAATCATCAACAAAAATTAAGTACAGAGATGAAAAACATGCTTTTAACCACCATCGCATTTTTAGCCTTCACGATCGTTAGCGCGCAGGTCACTTCCATTGACTTGACACAGACCGTGGGCGCATTTACCACCGAATCCCTCGAACTAGCAGCGGGCGAGTATCAATTCACCATCCACAATCAAGACGTAGGCCACCAAGTAGGTTTCGTACTAGCGCCCAAGGGACAATACGAAGCTAAGGATCACATTAAAACTGCTTACGTCAAAGCACCGGTAGCAACGGGCGAAAGTTCCATGACGGGCGTAGTCGACCTAGCAGTGGGGGAGTACGAATACTTCTGCCCGATGAACCCTACCGAAAAGTATCCGCTTACGGTTCGGGAAGAAGTTGAAACCATTCAACTTACGCAAGTGCCGGGCGCATTCAAGGTACAAGCGCTCACGGTAACGGAAGGTGCCTACCAATTCGAGATTGCCAACAATGGTATCGAGCAAGCAGTAGGTTTCGTCCTAGTCCCCAAAGGACAATATGCCCCAGAAAACCACATCAAAGCCGCCTACGTCAAAGCACCCGTTTCCACGGACGCGAGCGAATTTACCAATGTGGTGGACCTTCAAGCGGGCGAGTACGAATACTTCTGCCCCCTGAACCCTACTCCCAAGTACAGCTTGACGGTTGTCAAGTAAGTGACTCAGATATTTCTACCTAACTAACTTTGGAAAACATAGCGCCATCCCACTAGTTGGGATGGCTTTTTACTGCTAGTAATTCTCTCGGAAAAAATCCCCGTAACCCGCCACCGAACGGTTCCGCAAAATCTCGCGGTAGTTACTCTGCGTAATCGGGAAAACTTGGTAGGGAGAAGTATCGGGATTGATGAAATCGTCGATATTATTCTGGATGCCGTTGTAGTAGGACATCGCTTTGTTCTTGTCTTTGAAGCGGCGGAGTACCAGCACGGGGACGTCATTGCTCTGCCCCAGGTAGACGTTGGAAATACGCAATTTATCTAAACTGTGGTACGTACGGTTGTAATCCGAAACGACAATTTTATTGGCGTTCAGGTCAATGTCCTGCGACTGAAAGACGACGATTACGTAATGGAGTTCCGTATCACCCGTTTTGAAGCTACCGCCTTCTTCGTCGGCCCCTCCGGGGAGGCTAGCTCCCGCGGCTCCGAGGAGGCGTAGGATTTCCTTGGCGCGGGTTTCTTCGGGGGTGTTGGGGTAGGAGGCGATCACTTTTTGCAATTCTGCTACGTAGGTATCTCTACCTTGGGTGCTACCGCTGGACATGGCCATGAGCAGGGCATAACGGGCTTTGAGGGGGTGTTTACCCACCAAGCGGCTGATGTTTTGCTGTGCTTGGGAGTAGGCGGCTTGGTACTGGCCGGCTTCAAACAACGAATAGGTCTCGTCGTAGGCGCGGTCCAGCTTGCGTTCGCCATCCATATACTCCTGTGCGTAATTCGGATTTTTGATGATCTGGCCGTAGTTTGAGCTGGGGTACTTTTGCAAAATCTTCTGCTTGTACTGCTCCGCTTTGCTACCGTTGTTGAGGTCGCCGTGGTCCAGGTAGAGATAGTACCAGCTGTCCAGTTCGTGGAGGTTGCCGGGATATTTTTTGTCCAAATCGGTCAGGATTTCGGCAGATTTTCCGTAGTTCTCCAAGCGATCTCGGTACAAGCGCCCCAGCTCAAACATTGCTTTTTTGATTTTGAGGCGGGCACCTTCTTTGTCTCCGTCCGTTTTGGGTACGTCGGCTAGGTATTTGTCGATTTGCTCTTGCGTGAGGATATTGAGTTCCGTTTCCTCTTCTACTACGTCCGAATCGAAGTAGTTGTCGTTGCTGTTGGACCGTCGCCAGTTGTCGGCTAGTTCGCGTTCTCCCCAGCGGCGCTTAAAGTCCCGCGCGCCCCGACGCATGGTTTGCTCGTCGTAGGCGAAAAATTTCGAGGGTTTGCGTAAGGAAGGACCAGCACCGGGTCGCACCCCACCACTGCGAAGTTCTTGCAGTGGATTACCGAATTTGCTGTTCGGTGAATTGGCCGCACCTCCCGGTTTTTTCCGGTTGCGGTAAATCTGCATGGCCAGTTCGGCCTGTTCTTCGGGGCTGCGTTCGGACACGCGGAGGAGGCTGTCTTGTAGGGCAATGATCTCCAGGTTATTGGCAATATCTACGAGGCTGTTCCGCAGCTTCTCCGTCGGGTCGTAGCGCTCGTCGTTCTTGCTCATGATGCTCAGCGCACTATCGAAGTAATTTTTAGCTTGCAAGTAATCCTGTTCGGCGTAGAACAAGCTACCGAGCGTGTAGTACGCCTCCAATTGCTGGGCTTGATTAGAACTAGGACTAGCCAAGCACTGCTCTAGGTACGCTACGCCCTCCGCTTGCTGGTCTTCCGCCAAGGAAACCGTCCCCATGGCGTAGTAGACCTGATCGACGTAGGGTTCGTTGTTGGGGTTGTCGAGTAGTTTCTCTAGGGCAGCGATGGTCTCCGTCGCCGTTCCCTGCTTCGACCAGTAGGGGAGTTGTGCCACGTTGAGCTGAGCGGCAAAGTTCATCTCGTAGTCTGGCTTCAACTTAACGACTCTTTCGTAAGCCGCTAGGGCTTCGGCAGGGCGACCAATTTGTTGGTACAATTGTCCCTGAATAAAAGAGTAGCGCACTTTATCGTCCCGCTTGTTGGCGGCGTCCACGGCTTTGGTCAAGGCGGTGGCTGCTTGGTCATAATTTTCCTGCTGAATCGCTAGATGAGCTTGGGCTACCGCCACTTCGCGTAGTACGTCAGAATAGGTAGCCGGGCTATTTTCCAACTGGGCCAACAGGCGGCGGGCGTCTTCGTAGTTGTCCCGTTCGATAAACGTACGCGCCATCCACAACTGTCCTTCCTGGTAGGCCGGACGGTGTTTGAGGGGATTCCCATCTTTATCGTAATCAACGTCGAGGGCATCGTCTACCCCCAGGCGAACCATGCCAATGGGTTCTTCTGCTGCCGGCTCCTCACTTTCGGTAGCACGGGGCGTCGGAGTGGGCGTCGGTTCGGGGGTAGTGGCTTCGGGTTTTGGCGCTTCTTTCTTGCGGCTGGATTTGCTCCTTTCCCGCTGCTTTTTGCGGCGTTTCACCTCTTTATTGTACTGCTTACGGGCTTTTTCGCGCTCGCGCTTGGTGAGGATGGGGTCGGCATTATCCTCCTTATCATTAGAACGGCTAGACTTGCTACTACTTCGCTTGCCTTTATTGTCCTTCGGTGCTTTGCCCTTCTTGATGTCCTTTTCGGCTTCCGATTCCAGCGGGTATTCGTTGAGGAGGAAGCGGAAAGCTTTCTCCGCACTTTCGTAGTCTTGCTTGAGGTACAGCGCTTGCCCCGCCAACAAGTAACAATCATCGGCCCACTGGCTATACGGGTGAATACTCATTACCACCGTCACCTTTTTCATCGCTTCGTCCAAGCGGTCGGCTACGGCCTGCGGGTTATCCGCTACGGTGTAGGGGTAGACCTCTAGCAGTTCGAGATAGTTGTCTTGGTGTTGTTCGGCCAATTCTATCATAGCAAAGTCAACGATCTCCCGCGCGTTGAAGTAACCGTTGTAGTGGGCATTCATATTGTGCCACGCTTTGGAGAGCGCGGACTGGTCGCTGCGTTTCTTTTGTGTTGTACAACCAGCTACCATAGCCAAGACAACAATACAGAGGAATAGCTTGATGATCTGTTTCAAAATGTATACACTTAGCGAAAACGAGTAGTCCGTTTCCTTCGTTTTAAATACAAGGGCTATATTTGCCCCGACATGCAAAGTTATCTGTATTTGCTAACACTACAAACTGTCCAAGTATTGTGTAGCGTTTATCAGATGAATATTTTAACGTGTATTTCTACCCAATCCAAACGCTTTTACCTTCCGCATGGACGAAACAACCGATAAGCAAGGACAAAACGGCTGGCAACGCTTCGTAACGCGTATTAGCAATCGCTACCGCCTGTCCGTGATGAACGAAGAGACGTTTGAAGAAGTACGGTCTTTTCAGTTGAGCTTGCTCAGTGTGTACGCTGCCTTATGTACCATCATCGTATTAGTGGCTATCGGTATGTTTATCCTGTTTGCTTACACGCCCGCCCGCGAGTACCTTATTGATACAAATTCTTACGTGGAAGAAGAGCAACTCATCGCTTTACACCAAGAGCTGACGGAGTTGGAGAACGTGCTCGCTGCCCAGGCAACTTACGCCGAATCGTTCAGGAATTTATTGCTCGGAGAATTCAAAGCAACCTACGATGAAGAGCAAATGTTGCTGGATTCCGCCCAGCTAGAGCGTATTACTCCGCCGGAGGAAGTCGCCCTTTCTGCGGAGGAAATCCGCCTGCGCCGCGAAATGGACCTCGAATCCCTCGGAGAAGCGGTACGCGAAGGTAATAATGCGGTGGTGTCGGGTAGCCAAGACGTCCCGTTGGAGCAAATTTTCTTCGTAGCACCCGTCAGCGGGGAGATTAGCGCGCAGTTCGACCTGGAAGGTAAACACCTCGGGGTCGACATCATTGCCCCCAAAGGCACCGCCGTCAAGGCTGCCCTGGATGGCTACGTGATCGTTTCTGATTATACGTACAATACGGGCTACACCATTGGCGTACAACACAGTAATGGCGTGGTCACGTTCTACAAGCACAATACGGAATTACTGAAAGACATCGGTTCTTTCGTGAAGAGTGGCGAAGCCATCGCCATCATCGGTAATACGGGACACCAAACAACGGGGCCTCACCTCCATTTTGAGCTGTGGCGCAACGGGCAGCCGGTTGACCCGGTGGAGTATATCAAGTTTTAGTACTACGGTAAAGGAGTAAATTCAATTTAAATCTTCCTTACTTTTCCCTACCTTCGCCCGGACAAATGAAACCTCCGCCTTGCGGATAACCGCAGCGTAAGTAAACCAATTTAAGCATGAATCTGCACGAGTACCAAGGAAAAGAAATTCTGACCAAATACAATGTTCCCATCCAACGTGGCTACGTAGCCGAAACCTTGGAGCAAGCCGTGGCAGCTTACGAAAAGCTCCAGGCCGAAACGAACAATGATTTTGCTATTGTCAAAGCGCAAATTCACGCGGGTGGCCGCGGTAAAGGTGGCGGTGTCAAGGTGGCTAAAAACCTCGACAGCCTCAAAGAACACGCTGGCAACATCCTCGGTATGATGTTGAAGACCCCCCAAACACCGGGTGGTTTGGACGGAGAAGGTAAATTGGTCCGTAAAATTTTGATTGCGGAAGACGCCTACGCGCCTGATTTTGACGCTTGCCGCGAATTTTACGTCTCTATCCTCACGGACCGCGCCCGCAAGTGCAACGTGATCGTATACAGTACCGAGGGGGGTATGGATATCGAGGAGGTGGCCGAGCATACACCAGAAAAAGTACACAAAGAATTCATTGACGCAGAACTAGGTCTGTTGGGTTTCCAAGCACGGAAAATTGCGTTCAACTTGGGACTCAGCGGTCAGGGCTTCAAGAACATGGTCAAGTTTATCAGTAACTTGTACCGCGCTTACGTAGGGGCGGATAGCAGTATGATCGAGATCAACCCTTGCATGTACAACCCGGCTGACGAGCGCGTCATTGCCGTAGACTGTAAGTTCACGCTAGACGATAACGCCCTCTACCGCCACAAAGACCTGGCCGAGTACCGCGACGTACACGAGGAAGACCCCACGGAAGTAGAAGCCAAGAGCTTTGGTCTGAACTACGTACAACTCGACGGAAACGTAGGCTGCATGGTAAACGGTGCCGGCCTCGCTATGGCCACCATGGACATCATCAAACTCAGCGGTGGCGAGCCGGCCAACTTCCTCGACGTAGGCGGCACGGCGGACGCTAAGCGCGTAGAAAACGCCTTCCGCATCATCCTCCGCGACGAGCGGGTGAAGGCCATCCTCATCAATATCTTCGGGGGCATTGTGCGCTGCGATCGCGTGGCACAGGGTGTCGTGGATGCCTACAAGAACATTGGGGACATCAAAGTGCCGATCATCGTTCGCTTGCAGGGTACAAACGCTGAAATTGCGAAAGACATCATTGACAAGAGTGGTTTGAACGTCCGTTCAGCAATTGCCTTGCAGGACGCTGCGGACGCCGTAGAAGCGGTCATGGCTTAGACGCTTTTAAGCATACGCTAATGGTATTACGGCCCTTTACCGCTGCTTTTCCCGCTTGGGCCAAGCTCAACGATTCCGCACAGTTCCTAGCCACTGTGCGGGAACGCTTTTCTGATTATAAAGCACAAGACTTATTCCTGGCGGAGTTGGAACCCGCGATGTACGCCTACCAAATCAGCTTGCCGCAGGGCAGTAAGATAGGACTAATCGCGGCCGTGTCCATTCAGGACTATCTCGAAGAGCGCGTCAAACGGCACGAGCATACCCTGGTGGCCAAAGAAGTCAAACAAGCCGAACTGCTCAGAGAACGCGACGCCGTGGTGAAGCCTGTTTTACTGGCGCACCGTCCGCACCAAGCACTGGCTGATCTGTTGCGCACTTACGTGGAACGCCATTCGCCTACGCACGAACTCCACCTCCCCGACGGCGACGAAACCCACCGCTTTTGGAAGATTACCACGGGAGAAGATTTGGAGCAAATCCAGTACTATTTCGGGCGTTACATTCGCACCACTTACATTGCGGATGGGCACCACCGTTTTAGTGCCTTTGCGCGTTTGTACCAGCAATTGGCCGACGGCGATCAGCGTAACCCTTACGGGTATTTGATGTGCGCTTTGTTTCCGAGTAACCAGTTGCTCATCCACAATTTCAACCGCGTAGTCAAAAATGCGGACGAGCAGGGGAGTGCGCTCCGCTTCCTGGCTCAATTGTCTCAATTTGCGGACCTAACCCCACTCGATAGTTCGGTGGAACCGGAAAATTTGCACGAATTGACGTTCTACATCAAAGGCGAATGGATGCGGATGCGCTGGCGGCAGGAGATCATCCAACAACACCAGGATGCGGGCCTACCGACGATGGACGTTACGATGCTCAATCACTACGTACTCAACAAAATTCTGGGTTTTGCGGACATCCGCAACGATAAACGCATCAAGTACATTGAAGGGCCGCGTGGCTTAGCCCCGCTAGAAAAAATGACGGACGAACACGCTGCGGTCGCCTTCTGCATGCACCCGCTAAGTTGGGATAGCTTCTTCCGGGTTATCGATCACGGCTTGGTCCTCCCGCCGAAATCGACTTGGTTTGAACCCCGCATGAAGAACGGCTTAGTGGTGCAGACGATGCGGACGCAGGGGCGGTATTGAAGCGTTTCTTACCGAATCAGAGCAATTTCACGACTTATCATCATATTTGTACCGTCAACGCTATTCCGAACGTTTAAGACGAGTAGATACGTTCCTATGGTTACCGGTTGTCTACCTTGGCAGCCGTTCCAATCGGCATTTGGACCAATAGCCTGATGGACCAAATTACCCCAGCGGTCAAAAACTTGTAAACTCAACGTTTCAAAATTTACACCTTGTGGGAACACCCGATCATTTACACCATCATTGTTCGGGGAAAATGCGTTGGGAAGATAAATGCGGGCAGCACAATCCAAAGTGTCTACGCTGATAGGTACGCTTTCCAGACAGTTCTCAATACGCAAGTTAAGTTCATAAGTTCCAGCATTAGGCAATGTTAGCGCTGATCCAGTGGGCTGTCCGTTGAGTTGAATTTCGCCCGCGTAAGGACTGGGTAGGGGTAGCTGTAAGGGCAAATTACGGCTACAAGTCAAGGTGTCAATGGCGGTGAGCCAGGGTAGCGGAAAGTCTTCGTAGAGATCTTGTACGCTGAACGTATCCGACAGGCTACAGTAACCATCTGTTGCCGTGAAGTCGTAGGTGCCAGTTTGATCGATGTTAACAATCGTTCCCGTTTGGCCGTTGTTCCATACGGCGTCCGTTAGTGGTCGGTTGGCGGTCAGCGCTAAGGTAAGTGGTAATCCGCAG
>JBCDIR010000073.1:0-8416 GCA_038748735.1 Bacteroidota bacterium
AGCTACCGTGGTGGCACTGAGTTCCGCCAGCGCATTATGATCGTCCAAAACCAGAAGGTGCTGTCCCAATAAATCCCGCCAGTAGCCTAGTATGCTAGCATTGTTGCGATAGCCCGTTTCGTTGGCGTGGATGTGAAAAACGTGATAGAGCCGTTGCGCCTGGGCCAGCAATTCACGATCGCTAAGTGTTGTCGATTCCGTGTACCCCAGCAGTTTTTTTAAGTAATCCGCGTCCAACTGAGGGTGACTGGCCTCGTCTCCGACTGTGAAGAGAAAACCTTTCTGTCGGCGTTTTTCAAAACAGTCGATGGATGTGTGCTGCCCGGCCACGAGCCACGCCAGCAGGTACGACTCCTGACGAGTACCGCCGCCACCGCCTTCCAAAAAGATACTGGCTAAGTTGGCGTTCAATTCATCCGTACCGGATTCAAACTGCCCAACCTGAAGCGGCGCGCGGTCGCATAGGTGGTCGCCAATGGCCGAAAACATGATCTGTGGATCCGTCACGCCATGGTCAATCAGTGTATCCATCAGTGCGCCCAACTTGTGACGGATGAGGTGCTCAGGAATGCGTCCCATCGAACCCGTCACATCCAGAAAGAGCGAGATCGCTAGCGACTGTGGATGGTTGGCCGAATCACGGCTTTCGCGCACGACTAGACCGTACGGGTCCATTTCTGGCGCGATGGTACGACTGGCCGTTTTGTGAAAAATAGCCGCCTTTGATTTGGTGGCATAAGAACGTTTGAGGTGGGCATAAGCATCCCTGGACCAATGTGTGTATCCCATTGTTCAAGATTTTAAAAAGTTAGTAATAAAATGAATATTAGCTCATCAGCGGATAATATTTAGGGGTAAAATGCTGCCGAAGCAGTTGCCGAAATTCGTCGTAACAGGCGTAGGCATCTTCGTGGTACGCCAACAAAAAATCGGTAACGGGTCCTGGCAAATCACGACGCAACAGGACACCGCTACCCGAACGGTCACCGAGTAAGTACGCTGCCGTCCGCTTCGCCATTTCGAGGTCAATGGCCGAATGAGCGCGTTTTTCAGTAAAAGTGTTAGCCGGATACCAGTGCTGATAGGTCGCCGAGATCGTCTTTAATCGCCCGCCCCTACGTGTCAAGTGGTAAAAACTGGGGATTAGGATGCCGTGGGTTTTGGGCACCAGCCAGATACTCCCCGGGTGGAGGCCCGCGTGTACGTAGCTTTCCTGTGCTAGCCACGCGCAAAATTCCAGCAAACGTGATAATATCCAATTGACGTGATGCAGTGGAAACTGTCGACCGTTGAGCGCGGCAATACGCGCTGGATAATCGGCTCGTAACTCGCTGCGTAGTACGTAGGTTTCCGGCAGAAAGCGGTGAAAATGACCCGCCGCCGCATTGCGTAGCTGTTTGAGCTTCTGGTAATTTTCGTAAGAACGTACGAGGCCAGCATAATCACCCCGAAAGTTAATAGCGTGGTCAAAAGCAGTCAACTCACCCGCATCATCCTGCAATAGCTGCCCCCGCTCCGCCCTACGCCGCAACTCGTTGAGTCGGATTAGTGCGTTCACGGACCCAGGGTACGTACAACGATCTGGATGCAAACGACTAACCGCTTGACGGTAAGCCCGCTTCCAATCGCTAGTGCCAAACAGCTCACGGATGGAATGAATCCGGTGAATCTTACTGATGAGTTGAAGTATCGTCATAGGTATTTAAACTAGTTAGTTTATTAACTAAACTAACATTTCACGGAACGAATATACACCATGTTAGTTTAAAAAACAAACTAAGTAATGTTTTCTTTAAAAATTTCTCCTACCTTACCCCCAAAATGACTCCCCTCATCGAATTCCGAGCCCAAATCATTTTCCGCCTCGAAGAAAAGAAGAACCACTTAGAGCGTTGCTTCAACCAATTGGACGAAGGTGATATGTGGTGGCGACCCAACGAAGCGTCCAACAGCGTGGCGAACATCATTTTGCACCTTGCGGGCAACCTGGGGCAGTACGTCCTCTCCTCCCTCGGACAGCAGCCGGATACGCGGGAGCGCGATGCCGAGTTCGACACGCGTGACGGCTGGACCAAGGAACTACTGCTCACCTTGATCTGCACGACTTTAGAGCAGTGCGTAGAAGTGGTACAGCAGTGCGCTGATGAGGAATTATTGCGCGAACGCAGCGTCCAAGGATTTTCCTTCACGGGCATCGGGGTAGCGCTGCACGCCGTCGAGCATTTATCGTATCACGTAGGGCAAATCGCCTACATCGTGAAGTTGCGCAAAGACCGTCAAGTAGGCCTGTACGACGATTTTGATCTCAATCAGTTGAATGAGGGATAAAGTCTGCTTATCTTCGCGGCTTCTTTGACAGCAACTCTTGCGTGGTTTACACAGAGTAGCACAGAGGATTCACAGAGTAGCACAGCGACTTCTTACCGGGGTACTTTGTCGATTCTCGCTTTGATAATACCAGAAAAGCAGTCTTTCCCATGAAAGCGAACGAGATACGCCAAGCATTTTTGGACTTTTTCCAGGAGAAACAACACAAGATTGTCCCCTCCGCACCAATCGTGTTGCGCAACGACCCTACCCTCATGTTCACCAACGCGGGCATGAACCAGTTCAAGGATTTCTTTTTGGGTAACCAAACGCCCACCGCGCCACGCATTGCGGACACGCAGAAGTGTATGCGTGTATCCGGCAAGCACAACGACCTGGAAGACGTCGGCCTGGACGGTACCCACCACACTATGTTCGAGATGCTGGGCAACTGGTCCTTTGGCGACTATTTCAAAGCGGAGGCCATTGCTTGGTCGTGGGAGTTTTTGACCGACCGCATGGGCATTCCGACGGACCGCCTCTACGCTACCGTTTTTGGGGGCGACAAGGGGGAGCAACTCGCTTCGGACGAAGAGGCGCGCGAGTTTTGGCAGCGCCACCTACCCACCGACCGCATCCTGGACGGCGACAAAAAAGACAACTTCTGGGAAATGGGGGATACAGGTCCCTGTGGCCCCTGCACGGAGATTCACGTGGACACCCGCAGCGACGCAGAGCGCGCCAAAGTCCCCGGTGCTGAACTCGTAAACATTGACGATAGTGGCGTGGTGGAAATCTGGAACAACGTCTTCATTCAGTTCAACCGCAAAGCGGACGGCAGCCTGGAACCGTTACCTGCCAAGCACGTTGATACCGGCATGGGCTTCGAGCGCTTGTGCATGGTATTACAGAACAAAACGGCTACCTACGATACGGATATTTTCACGCCACTTATCCGCAAAATTGAAGCGCTGACGGGTAAAAAATACGGCGGCAGCTACGGCAAAGACGCCAAAGCGGACATGGCCATGCGCGTCATCAGCGACCACATTCGTTCGGTCGCCTTTACCATCGCCGACGGGCAGTTGCCGGACAATGGTGGTGCGGGTTACGTTATTCGGCGTATCCTGCGGCGGGCGGTGCGGTACTACTACTCTTTCCTGGACGTGAAGCAACCGCTCTTGCACCAACTTGTACCCATCCTAGTACGCGAAATGGGTGACAGCTTTCCCGAACTAAAGGCGCAGGAAGAACAGATTGCTAAGATCATCGAAAGCGAGGAAAAGTCGTTTTTGAATACCCTGGAAAATGGTCTTAAGCGCTTCGCCGCTCTGGACAGCAGCAGTGGCACCATTAGCGGTAAAGACGCTTTTGAACTGTAAGACACCTTCGGCTTCCCCATTGACTTGACCCGCCTCATGGCGCGTGAGCAGGGCCTGAACGTAGACGAAGCGGGCTTCGAGGCCGCGATGGCGGAACAAAAACAACGCGCGAAGCAAGACGCCGCCAAAGAGGTCGGCGACTGGCATACGGTCACCGAGGGTGAAGTAGAATTTGTGGGGTACGACGAACTCCGCGTAACGGATACTCAGGTGCTCAAACACCGTACTGTGGTCGTTAAGAAGAAGAAGCAGTACCAAGTCGTTCTGGCCAAAACCCCCTTCTACGCAGAAAGCGGCGGCCAATCCGGCGATACGGGTACGCTTCACTTCGGTGAGCAAGTCAGCAAGGTCATTGACACGCAAAAAGAGAACGACCTCATCATCCATATCGTGGATCGTTTGCCGGAAGATTTATCCGCTAATGTAACGGCCAAGGTGAACGCGAGTCGTCGTTTGGCGACCAGTCAGAACCACTCGGCAGCACACCTGATGCACGCGGCTTTGCACGAAGTCGTGGGCGAGCACTCTCTACAAAAAGGCCAAAGCGTAGACCACAAACGCCTCCGCTTTGACTTTTCCCACTATAATAAGGTGACGGAGGAAGAACTGGCCCGTATTGAGCGTTTGGTCAACGAAAAAATTCGCCAAAATATCACGCTAGACGAGCGCCGAGGCGTTCCAATTGCGGAGGCACAGGCAATGGGTGCGCTGATGCTGTTTGGCGAAAAATATGGGGAAGAGGTACGCGTCATTACTTTTGAGGAGGGCTTTTCGCAAGAACTCTGTGGGGGGACGCACGTACCCGCCACGGGAGAGATTGGGCTGTTCAAAATTGTGAAAGAAGACAGCGTAGCCGCGGGCATCCGCCGCATCGAAGCGGTAACGGCCACGGTCGCGGAAGACTACATTAACGGTCAACTGGCCGAACTACGCGCCGTCCGCGAACTACTCAAAGGTGCCGAAGCCGCTAAGGGCGTAGCCGCTCTCCAAACCGAAAACAAGGCGCTTAAGCGCGAAGTCGACCAATTGGTAGCTGCCCAAGCCGCCAACGTCAAAACGGACCTGAAGAACCGCTTTGCCGAACACAACGGCTACAATTTCCTGGCGGCCCGCATTCCGCTCAGCGACGCGGGAGCAGTCAAAACGCTGGCTTTCCAACTGGAAAAAGAAATCGGTAACGCTTTCGTTTTGCTGGCTTCTGAAAACAACGGTAAACCACTGTTAACGATCATGATCAGCAAAGCCCTCACCGAATCACACGATCTCAACGCCGGACAATTGATCCGCGAGTTGGCCCGTGAAATCAAAGGTGGCGGCGGCGGCCAAGCCCACTTCGCTACGGCGGGGGGCAAGGATGTGAATGGTTTGGATCGGGCCGTGGCGAAGGTTAGCGAGTTATTGTAGTTGCTAGCGTAAAATATCGGCTCGCACTACTCAACTGTTAACAAAAGTCCCGTGCGCGGCGCTAAGGTAATGGGGGCGTCTAACGACCAAGTCTTACCAGCTGACAGTACATCCTGCGCGCTGGTGTGTCCGGCCAATATTTCACGGAAGCGGTCTAACTTCAGTTCCGTTACTTCCTCATTTTTATTCAGCACGACCATGATTTTTTGTGCGTCGTTGTACCGAAAATAGACGTATACGCCCTCTTCCGGGGCAAAGTGTAACAACTGCCCGTTGTGTACTGCCGTGGCCGTCTTGCGCCACTGAAGCAATTTTTTGGTGTACGCTTTTGCTGCTAGTTGTTGGTCGCTCAGCTTTTCGTTGGTGAAACCGTTGCGGCGATCTCCTGGCCAACCGCCGGGAAAATCCGACCGGATGACGCCGTGGGCTGTTGTACCGGGATTGCCCATCAGTATTTCCGTACCGTAATAGAACTGGGGTACGCCGCGCATCGTCGCGTAGTACAATAGCACCTGTTTGAACCAATCGTAGTCTTCGTTCACTTGCGTGAAAATGCGACTCATATCATGATTGTCGGGAAAGATGACCAATTCCATAGGGTCAGCGTAGAGGAAGTCGTGCGCCAGGGCTTCGTAGGCTTCCACTAGGCCTTCGCCGAAGCTTTCCTCGTTTACGAAAGCATCGGTTACGGCGATCTGTAACGGAAAATCCATCAGGCTGCGCAGGTCCGAAGTGTAGCCGTTCGGGTTCTCCTTGTCCCGCTGCCAGTAGGCAACAATGGCGGGTTCGCTATACCATTCCTCGCCCACCACGTTGAAGTCGGGGTATTCCGTCATTACGGCCTCCGTCCAGGCAGCCATGTATTCCATATCGGGGTAGGGGTAGGTATCCATCCGAATTCCGGTGAGGCCCAAGTACTCAATCCACCAAATCGCGTTTTGTGTCAGGTAAGTAGCTAGGTAAGGATTGCGCTGATTGAGGTCGGGCATGGTGGGAACAAACCAGCCGTCGGTAAATACTTTACGGTCAATCTCGGAGGCGTAGGGGTCCTGAATAACTGTCTTGCGGTGGTTCGTTTCGGTATAGCTCGGCCACTGATTGACCCAGTCGGTGCTGGGTAGGTCGTTCATCCACCAGTGGTTCAGACCGCAGTGATTGACGATCATGTCCATGATGAGCCCCATGTCTTTGGCGCGGGCGGATTCAGCCAGTTGGCGGTAGTCTTCGTTACTGCCAAAACGGGGGTCTACTCGGTAGAAATCGGTGGTCGAATACCCGTGGTAGGAATAGGTTTCCATGTCGTTTTCTAGCAGTGGATTCAACCAAATGGCCGTGAAGCCCAAGTCTTCGATATAGTCCAAATGCTGGCGAATACCTGCGATGTCTCCGCCGTGGCGACCACCCGGATTCTTGCGGTCAATACCTTCTTTGAGCGTGGACATTTCGTCATTGGTCATATCTCCATTGGCGAAGCGGTCCGGCGTGATGAGGTAGATCGCGTCGGTGGCGTCAAAACCCTGCAAATTCGCTCGCCCCGCCGTGCGTGCGTGCAGTGGATAGCGATGCGTAAGCACTATTTCACCATTCTTTGAAAACACAATCGGCACCTCCCCCGGCTCCGTAGTGGCATCAATGGACAAGGTCAAAAACAGGTAATTGTCACTCTGTAAACGGCTGGTCTCCCGCAGCGCTACGCCCGAATAATCCACCCCTGCTTGCCACTCCGCTGCCCCCGCGCCGTGGATCATCACCTGCACGGTCGAATGTTGCATGCCCACCCACCAATTCGGCGGCTCCACGTGTTGCAGCGTCTGAGCGGTCAGGGAAGTCAGGGCCAGTAATAGCCAGGAAAAAAGGGAAAAACGCATGGTGAAAGTTTTCAACGACTGAGAATAGTATCATGTACTTGGCGCGTCTCCGGTAGGGGTCGTACGCCAAATTCTTCTTCCAAAATGTTGGCACATTGTTGGTAGGTTTTCAGGGCTTGGGGGCGGTTACCTTTGGCCAGATACGCCTGCATCTGAATGCGGTAGGCTTCCTCCCAAGTGTTGTCAATTTGGAGGGCGCGTTGCGTCAAGCGAATGCTTTCCAGCGGATTGTTATCCAGGTATAATTCCGCTAGGGTCACCATTACCCCGAGGGCTAGGACCCGGAGGCGTTCGCGTTCGGCACTGGTCCAATCCTCGTAAAGGCGATCAGGTAGGTAAGGCCCTTCGTAGAGTTGGGCGGCGGCTTGGTACGCTCGAATCGCCAGGGGTTTATCTTGTAAAATCGCCTGGTTCCCGAGTGCGATCAGTTGCTCCAAATCATCCGCATCAATCCACAGATCATCCGTCCGCAATTGGTAACTGATTCCCTGCCGCTGAATGAATTTTGAAGGTGCGCGGCGCTCTTTGTCCGGTTCCAGCGCTTTACCAATACCGTGAAGGGACACCTTGAAAGTTTGCTCATTATTGTCCTCCCAAATACGGTCCATGATCTGTTCGCGGTGGAGGGCGTGACGGTCGCGGTTGGTCACCAAAAACTGGAACAACTGGATGGCTTTGTCGCGGCCAAAGCTTTTATCCGTCAGGCGCTTTCCGTCCCGGCGTACCCGAAACCCACCCAACGTTTGCACCTCCACGGCACAGGTGGTCCGGCGCGCTAGCATAGCTTCTATCTGTTGGTGAAGATCGGACATGGAACGGCTGGTAACTTACTGCTGCTTGGGCAATTTATCCACTTTTGCGTTCAGCGCACGGACCTGTTCGGACAGCTGCTGCACCACGTCTAGGAGTTGCTTAAAATCGGACTTGGAGGGGCCGCGTAGTTCTTCGATTTCGCTCGTCGCTTGGTCGATGCGTTCGTTGATGCGCTGTCCAATATTGTCCCCCACCTCCTGGATTTGCGATTGGATATTCGCCACCTGCTTCATCGGGTCTTTGATGGTTTCCATCACCACTTTGGGGGCGTCTTCCGTCACTTTTTTCCAAATATCGAGGCTTTTAGCCAGGATACCTTTCTGCTCCTCGGGACTTTTGTCCGCCGTGGCCTCTACCGTCATTTCGGTCAGCTTGGTCTGAATAAACTTGGTGGCGGCCTCGAAGTCGGAAAAGCGCTTTTCGTCCCCACCCTGCACGTGCTGGATGACGCCTCGCCACTGCACATCGTGCTGGCCGTCTTCTGCCTGAAAAACTTTTTGTGTAAAACGCAGTACGAAGGAAGCGGTATCCGCCGGAGGCTTGGCCATAACTAATCAGTTATTCGTAACTATTTGCCTGGTCTCGGCTGAGCCGAGAGCCAGGATGAGCAATTTCCTGCCTGCCGAGATCGGCAGATCAGGC
>JBCDIR010000074.1:0-8406 GCA_038748735.1 Bacteroidota bacterium
TGACCCGCCAGCTGGTGACATCGGTTGACTGGCCAAAGTCAATTTGTAGGAAGTCGGAAGCAAAGAAAAGGCTGCTCATGGCGAAGAGAAGAATGATGTTTTTCATAATTTTGAATTAAGTGGTAGGCGGACCCACATTTCGGGTCCGCCCGCCGGGTGATGAATTGAATTTATTTAGACTTAAAAAGTTCACTGCTACAACCTGCTAACGCGCAAGCTTGCATTACCGTCAGGAGTACTCAAATTTACAATGTAAAGCCCCGGTGGAAAAGCCCCGAGTTGGAGCAAATACTGATTGTTTCCACGTGTCTGTTGCCCCACCTGCGTAACGAGTAATTGTCCATTTGTGTTGAACACGCTCGCCGTGAACTCACCCTGTTGCTGGCCCGTCCAGGTAATAGTAGTCTGGTCAATGCTGGGGTTGGGAAAAGCCGTAGCCCGCAAATTGGGGGCGGCATCGTTCGCAACCGAAGTGCTATTGGTGGTGAGGAGAAACGAAGGATTACTGGTAAAACCGCTGGTGAACAGGTCGAGGATAACGCTGGAAGAGTTCTCGCAGCCGTCGTCCGTAGTGATGGTCAGTACCACTTCGTAGGTGCCGGGTTCAGTGTAGCTGTAGACGGGTTCGTAGACGTTGCTGCCGTTGCCGTCTCCGAAAGACCAGTTGTAGCTGACGGCATCAAACGAAGAAAGATTAATGAAGTATACTTCGTTAGTGGCCGGAATGATGATGGGTAAAAACCAAGCTCGGCAAGCTAAGCTACCGTACCAGATGTTTTCATCGGCATTGACGACAATAGCAATACTGCTAGTACAGCCAGTGGCTGTAGTAATAGTTAACTGAATTTGGTAACTACCGGGATTACTGTAAGTATGCAGCGGATTGGCGGTGGTGGCGATGGTTCCGTCGCCGAAGTCCCAAATCCATTCCGTGACGTTGCCAAAGGACATATCGACGAATTGGAAAGTTTGAAAGTTGCTGGTATCCGGCTGTTCAAAAAAGAAAAAGGCTTGGCACTCGGGCGTAATTTCCGGGGCTGTACCCGCAATAACGGTGGTCGTAAAGCTGTCGAAGCAATTATTGTTAGCGATAGTGAGTCGTACCGAATAGGTACCCGCGGTTGCGTAGGTATGAACGGGATTTTGCTCGGTCGAGCTATTACCATCCCCAAAATCCCAGCTCCAACTAGCCAGAGGCGTACTTGCCGTAGAGGCATCCTCAAACAGAAAGCTAAGGTTGGTCGTATCCAGCGCAAGGGCACTGAAATCCGCTACACAGGCTTCCGGTTCGAAGCAAAAGAAAAGGCTGTCTAAGTTGATTCCCCCGCAGTAAGCATCGCAGATATTACTCACTGTGCTAAAAGTACCGTCTGCGTTGAAATAGCAAGCGGGAAAATCCGGGGCTTCACATTCGCAGTCCACCACTGAGCAGGTGAAAAACTGAGCGGCGGCGTAGCCCGCGCATTCGGCTAGGCAAGCGTTGTCGAACGTAAGGGTATCCCCCTGCAAGTTGAGTACGCAAACGGGATTGAATACATTCGGGCAAGTACCTAAACCACAGGGTGGGTTAAGTGGCGTGGTCGGGGCGTCACAGTCCACAAAACGCTCCGGGGAAAAACCGTAGCAAGCTGCCTCGCAAGCATTGTTAAAGCTTACTACCAGGTTGCCTTCGAGCACACAGACGACTTCCCCATCCGGCGGACAGTCACAGACGAATTCTTCGCCGCAGTCCGTAAAGTCAGCTGGAGAAAATCCAGCGCATTCCGCCACGCAAGCGTTGGGAAAGGTAGCCGTGAAATTAGTTGTGGTGTCTACCAATAGGCAGACGGGGGCGTTTTCTGGCGGACAAAAGCACAGACTCTGGGTACAGTCCTCCAAGTCTTCGGGGGCAAAGCCTGCGCAAGCGGCCAGGCAAGGATTGTTGAACGTTTGCAGGTCGCCGTTGCCGTCGGTAGCGCAAACGGGGTCGAAATTGAGCGGGCAGTCACAATCGTCAGGCGGATTACAGTCTCCTATTTGGTCGGTAGGAATACCTGCGCACACGGCTTCACAGAGATTGGGGAAAGTAACTGATACGCCCAGTACATTGGCGCAAACGGGATCGTTTGGTTCGTTGGCACATCCACAGTCGGAGGGGGTCGGGTCGGTCAGGCAGTCTACCCAATCGGACGGACTGTAACCAGCACATTCCGCAAAACAGTGGTTGGTAAACGTCAGTGTATCGCCATTCGTATCGAGTACACAAATTGGGGACTCCCATAGCGGGCAACCGCAGTCGTTATCACAATTCAGCGCAAAAGCGACGTTGAACCCAGCGCATTCGGCTACACAGGCGTTGGCGTAAATAACAAAATTACCCGCAAAGTCCAAGCCACATACGGGCGGTCCGTCCGCTGGGCAGCCACAGAGGTTAGGATCGAATACCTGCACGGCCCGCCAGACCGAAGCTTCGCAATTATCGGCATAAATGGTGAGTGCGACACTGTAAAAACCGTTGGCCGCGTAGGTGTGTACGGGGTTGGTTGCGGTGGAAGTTGTGCCGTCGCCAAACGCCCATAAGAGACTGTCCAGCGCGTTGGTACTACTCGAAGAGTTGGTGAAAGCAACGGTAAGTGGAGCGGCTTCATTCGTTGCCGTGACAAAGGAAGCTAAACAGGTATCGACGGGCGGCGGCGGATTAATGTTCTGACAAATCGCTAGTTCTACCAAGTAGAGTGTCTGTCCGGGTACCAGCGAAAAGCTAGCATTAATGTTTGTACCACTGCAAAAGTCGAACGTTTGTACGGTGAGCATACTGTCAGTGAGAACTGGGTCAGTTAAGTTGACGCTGAAGTTACCGTTTTCGTCGGTGCTAGTAGTGGCCAGGACCGTTTGGTCGCTGAGAACTTCCAGGGGCCAATTGGGAACGGGATTTTCCAGATTTGTACCGAAAAAAACGGAACCACTGACGTTAATTTGCGCAGGAAGTAGGCTGGTGGCGAATGCCAACCAGATAAGGGTGAAAATAATGCGATACATAATGTGTCGGGTTGAAAGTTTAATAGACTTGTTCTGCTGGTACTGAATGAGCGAAAGTGAAGCAAATTTTATTCTGAACAAGGCGAAAAACGTAGGCGATGCCTTAGTATCAGCGAGGCTTTTCAACGAAGTGCAGGATGAAATTTTGCCACTTGCAGCCATTTGAGGGCTTGCCGAACAAGTCTAATAATGGGTAATAGTTAGCACCCGGGTGCGTCCGTCGGCTGTCAGGAGCAGCAGCCGATAAACGGCGGGAGGTAAATGGGGTGGAAAAGCCAAGTTAAGTTGGGTGGTGGGAGCGCCGCGATAGAGTTCCAGCGGACGGCCCCAAGGATCGTAAAGGACGGCACGCTGAATCCGCAATTCGGCCGCTTGTACCGTAAAGAAATCTGTGCTAGGGTTGGGGTAAACTCGAATATTGGGTGCTGTTTTCTGCTCAATACTTGTGACGGTTTCGGTCGTTAACGGACGTACGCGTAGCGAATCATCGGCAATGGGGACGGGCAGAAAGTCACCGTCAAAAGATTGAATGTTGCGAATACGTAGCGGGGCAAAATTGGTGTCTGGTACGGTCTCTAAGAGCGCGATAAGGTCGTCGATAATGACTAGGTTGAGGGTGCCCAAGGGGCCACTACCTACTACGGGGTCACTTCCGTAGCGGGTAAGTCCCACCTGAATGAGGCCGGGGGTTGGAACCACGAACTGAAAAGCTGCACCATCGGCAGTAAGCCAATCCGCGGCAAGGTCTAATTCGACGTCGGTGACGTAGGTGGGATCGTAGACAATATCAAAGGCGATGCCGTTAAAGGCTTGCTGGGGGTCGGGACTATCCACGGTGAGGTCCAGCGTCAAAGTAACGTTATCTTCCGAAATAGTGACGGTTTGACTGTTGTTCAACCGCAGGGAGGGATCAACATCCGGTATCCCTACCGGGAAATCTAAAGGCGTGATGGACCCAGTACCCAGACCACGATTTTGACTTACCATTATCAAGTCAAGCAATTCGACTATACCGTTGGCATTGGCGTCGGCGTGAATGAAGTTGGTGCCATCGGGAAAATTGTCTGACCAAGGGGCTAGGATGGCTTCGGGGGTCATATGGTCAATGACGTTGCGACTGGGCCCTACCTGACCAAATGCGTAGCCTGTAGGAAGTAAATCATAGTGATCGACAATGCCATTGACGTTGGCATCGCCAGGAAATACCCACTGTTCCTGCCCCGCTAGAGCCTGGGTTAGTAGGAGTAAAATCAGTACACCGAAAATATATTTGCTGTCCATAAGCTGAAAGGTTACGGAACAAAACTAGGGAGACCCCTCGTTTTTGACAATCACTTTTTTGGAGGTTTTCCGGTCTTTTTTTAAGCATTTTGTCAACATAACGTATTGATTAGTATTTATTTGTCAATAAATTTTCCAATCATAACAGCTTGATTGCAAAAGTGAGAATCCAGTGCAGAACAGTAAAATAATCGAACTATTGCGAACATTGAGTCGCCAGGAACTACGGCGACTACGCGATTTTATCGCTTCTCCTTACTTTAATAAACGAGCTGTGGTGCAGCAGTTGGGAACAGTACTGATTGAGTTGGCGCTACGTGACTTTCCACCCAGTAAGACTACGGCCACTTACCTCTACCAGCAGCTTTTTCCTCGCAAGGCATTCGACGAAAAGCAGTATGCTTACCTGCTTAGCGACGTACAGCGACTGACGGAGCAATTCTTGACTCATGAATGGCTAAAAGCGGAAAAGCACACTTTGACGACCGGGCAACTACGGACTTTTAGTGAGCGAGGACTCGCCAAGTCCTACCGCGCTGCACAACGTCGTAGTGACCAACAGTCGCTTCAAGCCCTATTATCTATCCAGGAATTATGGCAGCGTTACCGGGTAGCACAGATAGCAGAAGACCAGTTTGCCCAGACGGGTAGTCGTAAGGAAGACCCCTACCTGCAGCGAGCGGCGGACCAACTTGATACCGCCTACTGGACTAGCAAATTGCGCCTGTCTTGTGCCATGTACACCCGACAGGTATTGCTCAAGGAGTCCTTTACGATCCGTTATTTAGAGACACTGATGAATTACGCTCCTGAGCAATTGCCTAATGATGGATTATTGTGTTGTTATTTGGCTGCCTACCGTTTATTACAAAGCGAGGATGATGAAGAACAATTACTGGCTTTTGCGAGCAAACTAGAAGCGTTTCGTACGGTGATTTCCACTTCGGAACAGCAGGAATTATTTCTCCATGCTACCAACTACTGCATCCGGCAAATCCGCCAGGGGAAGCGCAGGTTCGTAGCGCATTTATTGCAATTGTACGACCAAGGACTGACCGAGTCTTACCTGCTAGACGAGGGGGTACTCTCTCCGTGGAATTATAAGAACATTGTTCGTCTCAGCCTATCGCTCCACCGATATGAGTGGGTAGAGCAATTTGTGGAAACCTATACTTCTTGTTTGCCAAAAGAAGAGCAAGCAGACGCCTACCATTACAACATGGCTTTGATTATGTTTTCTCAGCAAAAATACGCAGCTGCAACGAACTATTTGCACCAGACGGCCTTTTCGGACGTGCATTACGTCCTAGGAGCAAAAACGTTATTGATAAAAATCTATTACGTAACTGATGCGCAGGAGGCGTTGCTCTCTTTGCTTCATTCTTTTCGCTCCTATCTGCTGCGTAATCGGCTGCTCACCCAATCGGCCAAAGCTCCGTATCTGAATTTTGTCCGGCTTACTCAGCGGGTGTATTACAGTAATGACGAGGCGAAGCGAATACGTGTTCGCCAGCTCATTGCCGACACCTCTTCACTTACGGAGCGTAGTTGGTTACAACGATTAGCTGGTGATGTTTAATTTTCTTTTTTTATAAAAGTCATCCGTTTGGAAATCGTATCCGAATTTTTGCATTCACCTTCAGCTACGTTATCCTGCGCCGCTAACGAGTCAACCTGCAGACTAATAGCCGTACTTCCCCCGCCACCAGCGCTTCAACCGGTCTAATATTTTTCCTTCTGCTGGGTTATTGCCCGGTTGGTAAAAGGCAGTACCCGCGATGGCGTCCGGCAAGAATTCCTGCTCGACGAAATTACCCGGAAAATCATGGGCATACTGGTAGCCCTTGCCGTAGTCCAGTTCTTTCATCAACTTTGTTGGCGCGTTGCGTAAATGGAGTGGAATGGGGAGTGTTCCGGTTTCTCTCACCTTTTGCTGGGCTTGGTTGATCGCCAGATAGGAGGCGTTACTCTTCGGCGAAGTAGCCAAGTAAACCGCTGCTTGCGACAAGATAATCCGCGCCTCTGGCCAGCCAACGTACTGCACTGCTTGCATGCTCGTCGTTGCCATCAGTAAGGCATTGGGGTTAGCCAAGCCGATGTCCTCCGAAGCGGCAATGACCAAGCGGCGCGCGATGAACTTCACGTCTTCGCCACCGTCGATGAGGCGGGCCAGGTAGTATACTGCCGCATTGGGGTCGCTGCCGCGAATACTCTTGATGAGGGCGCTGGCAATATCGTAATGCTGTTCCCCTCCTTTGTCGAAGCGGGTAAGATTTTGCTGAATTTTACTTCGCACCAGTTCGTCGGTGACGACCAGTTTTTCGCCCTCCGCTCGTGCTTCGGAGGCGATGAGTTCGAGGATGTTGTACAACTTACGTCCGTCGCCACCGCTGAGGGCGAGCATAGCGTCGTATTCGGCTATTTCGATGGGGAGTTGAGACAAGTATTCGTCTTGTGCGAGTGCGCGGTCCACCATTTGCCGCAGGTCCTCCGCATTGATTTCTCGCAAAATATACACTTGCGCCCGTGACAATAGCGCTGGGTTGACTTCAAAGCTGGGGTTCTCCGTTGTCGCACCGATGAGCGTAACGATGCCCTGTTCCACCGCTCCTAGTAAACTATCCTGTTGGGATTTGCTAAAGCGATGAATTTCGTCAATAAAGAGTATGGGGTTGGCCTGGTCAAAAAACTGGGTCCGCTTCGCTTTGGCAATCGTTTCGCGGATGTCCTTCACCCCCGAATTGATCGCACTGAGCGTGAAGAAGGGAATCTCTAGCTCGTTGGCAATGATCTTCGCCAGGGTCGTTTTGCCAACGCCGGGCGGTCCCCAGAGGATAAAAGACGGCAGCCTACCACTCCGAATCGCGCGCTCTAGTACGGCCCCAGGTGCCACGAGGTGTTCCTGCCCGATATAGTCCGTCAACTGCTGCGGTCGCATCCGTTCTGCTAGTGGTTTCATGCCAAATGTTTAAAATAGAAAAGTATACGACAGCCCCGGGAAAATACCGACCACGGACTGCGGGATCGCAAATAACCCAAAGTCTAAGGTTCGCTGTCTTTTGTGATTAGACAGGAAAAAAGTGGGATAAACCTGTGGTGATTCATTACTAAACAAAGCAGCAGCTTCCGCAAAAAAACGCCAACGATTGGAGAAAGCGTAAGACGCACCGAGGGTTATTAACGGAAAATTTTCCTGGTCAAAGAAAGAGTTATTATCGTTATACATCCAAAAACCGTAGGTGATGTTGATGTACTTTTTATGGTCTCCTACCGTAAGCACCGCGTAAGGATGGGAGGGCAAGCGGCTATCCTGATCAAACACCGACAGGTACTGGTGCCAAGCCCCGCCCACGTGAATAATATCCGATAGCGAGACGTGCGCACGCACTTTTATCATAAATATAGCGGGTATGAACGCACCTACCGTTATACCCAAGTGTTCATTAGGCGTGAAATCCACTTGGTTGACGGCTAGCATGGTGTTTTTATAACTTCCTTTTCCAGCGTACGGCAAGGCCGTGGCGGAGTAATTGAGCAAGTGAAAGGGAAGTGAATAGCGCGGATCATCAGCATAATCGGGCACGAATGCAGCATCTAAGTCACGATATACAACGGGTTGAGTGCCTAGTAAACCGACGTATTCTACCGCTGCTAGCTGAAAAACGGTGGTGTCCGGCAAACTCGCAATTTGAAAACCTAACGAATCATTGCTTAACCAGTGCAGGTGTCCTAAAAACTGGTCACCCCGCTTGGTAACTAAAGTGTGCTTCTGATCGGGATCAGCGAAGTCAAGGTCTTCGCCAATGATCGTTTGGCCGTAGCCGCAGGAGCACCAAACGCTTAGGAGAAGCAACAATAGTCTTGTTTTCATACTACTTTGTTGGGTTTTGCGCTTTCTTTTTGAACTAGCGGCTAAAATAATTCTTTCTATTGTTACACCAGCGGATTATCTGACTTCTGCTCACCAAAAGGCAAAAAATGGAACAAACGATGACAAGGCCGGCCGTCAAAACGACCACTGCGGATCGTACGGAGCACGCCAACGTATCCGCCCATCGGCCTACCTTATTATTTATCATTTTGGGTGGTTTCTTCGTAACCAATACA
>JBCDIR010000075.1:0-8355 GCA_038748735.1 Bacteroidota bacterium
CACCAAATGGGCCTTGACCAAGAGATACCCAAAGGTCCGGCCATTGCCCTCGGTGCCGTCGACGCTAGTTTAGTCGACATGGTAACGGTCTACGCTACTTTAGCAAATCGCGGATACCGTCCCACCCATCTTCATTACCTCGACCGTATCGAAACTCGCACGGGGGAAGTACTTTACGAACAAGAACGCCCCAGCCGTCGGGACTTTGCCAAAGTACTAGAACCCGGCCACGCCGACATGATGCTGAACCTACTCCAAAGCGTGGTAGACAGTGGTACGGCAAACCGCTTGCGCCGCACTTTCAAAATCAGCGGTCCGTTCTACGCCAAAACGGGGACCACGCAAGACCAAGCTGACGGCTGGATGTTGGGCTTCAATCCCGAACTCGTCACGGGCGTCTGGGTGGGGGCTGACCATCCCGGTATCCACTTCCGTACGCTTTCGCGCGGACAGGCGGCGCGGACGGCGCTACCCGTTTTTGGTTCTTATACACTGCGCGTTTTTCAGGATCGTAAGTTTCGGAAAATCCGGGACGCCGTCTATCCGCAACCGCCAGAAATGGTGCAAGCGCTGATGGAATGTCCGCCCTACCTGGAACAGATGCCCATCATGGACTACGCCGATCAATCCGTCGACGATATGATTGCCTGGAACCAATTCATTGAAAGCTTACCACCGCTATTGTTACAGCAATTACTGGACCAGCACCCCCAACGCGCTACGGAAAGCTCGGGAGCATACGCTCGCCGCCTGGCCCGCATTGCCGAGCGCAGTCTACGCCGGGACGAACGCCGCGAGGAGCGCAAAGAATTTTGGGGAAACATCCTGTTTGGCAAAAAACAGCAAGGGCCGGAATAGTAGACTTGGTACGTGGACCGCGCTAGAAACCCACTGACCGATTCCCACTAATTTCCGCAGAGACCTCCGGCGGAAGCAGGTTGAGCAAGCTCACGTTGGCCTGTGCCAGTCCGTGCCAATCTTGTCGGTCTATAGCTTGTTGGCCGCGTTGGATCCACTGGCGCGCTTGGGAAGCGTCTCGGTACTTCGCAAAGTTGACGGGGCTACTCAGATTCAAGAACAACCGCATCTGCAACTCGGGCGTACGCCACCAGATTTGAGTGACCAGCGTCTTTATCTCTTCGGATTTTTTATCTAGTTCAGCGCTGTTTTTACCCGCAAGGAAAACAGGTTCTTGCTCCGTGATGTTGCGGAATATTTTTTGCTCCTCCACATCACCGAAGCGACGAACGACGGGCGCGCCCCATTCTTTCGTTTCTCGGTATTTATGACGCGCACTTTCCAAGCGTTTCGTGCGGGTGAGTTCATCGACTTTGATGGCCAATTTCCGTTTGCGATCTTCCAATTGGTAGCGCTTATCGCTAACGTCTTTTTCGGACAGGGCACTGGCTGCCTCGACGAGGCGTTGGCTTTCTTGCTGGTGGAGGTGAATGACCTTGGCCCCTTCAAAATCTTGGATCGTTTCGGCCTGTTCAAGGGCTTTACCCAAGCGTTGGTCCAAGTCGCGGGCCTGGGCCAGCAATTCACTGACGGGCGTATGGCGCTCTTGGGGTGTAAACACCTTTTTGAATTCCTGATCCGCCCGCTCGAAGTAGACCGTAACTTCCAAATCCCGTGATTCGGATAAGCGACAGGTGATTTCCAGATCGGAATGCTTGGGGATGGTAGCGTACAAATCCGCTCCCGTAATTTTGATGTAACCAATGCTTTGGCAGGCTTCGGGCATAGCGTGTTGTGGTCCTTCCACGACGTTGATGACAATTTCGTCAGCCGCCACGCCGCTGCGCAGTTCTTTGTTGAGCGGAAACAGCTTCGTCTTCCGCATCGGTAAGATCATGTTTCGCGCAAAGAGGCAGTCCAGTTTGGTCCCACCGCGCTCGGGATCGTCAACTTCTAAGCAGATGTCTTGCGGGAGGGGTTGGCCCTCAACGTGGTACTTGCCGTGGGTGATGCCGATAGTCTCCGCATCGGTCGTGATTTCGTTACCGCTGCCATCGTATACTTTAAAGAGGAACAGATTGTAGCTGTTGCTAACCAAGGGCAATTCCAATTGCAACTGCGCTTGGTTGATCGCGCGCAGGCCCGTATCGAAACCACCGTCCGTGCGAGAGATTTGGTAGCTCAATCCTTCCCAATCTCCCATGATTTTAGCGGCCCAAAATACCTCCTTGTCCTGACTGGCTTTCGGGTAGGCCATCTTGATGTTCAACGCAACGCTTTCCGCCGCCGCGACAGTTGGTGATTCCAACGCTACCGCTACCGTTCCGGCGTAGTAGGCGGCACCGATAGCTACGGCCGTAGTCGGGTCAACGGAGGCGTCAACGGCAATGTTTAATCGACGGTGTAACGTCTGGCGAACGTACGGAATGTAGGTTGAGCCTCCCACGAGGATGACCGAACTGATGTCATCACTCTTCAGGTGGTTGCGCTCCAGTATCTGCTGAATCAGCGTCAGGGTCTCGTCAATGGCTTCTTGAATGAGTTGCTCGAAGGTCTCGCGTGACAACTCAAAAAACAAGTCAATCTCCTGGCCATCGTCATCGGTGATTTCGAGTTCAATTTCGGCAACGGATGAACTGGACAGTTCGATTTTTGCGCGCTCCGCCGCGTACAAGCAGCGGATGAAGAAACTGTTGTATTTACCGTCGGCCCGTTTCATCTGATTGGCCAAATCTTGAAAATTACCCTTGGCTTCCAACTTGGGAATAATGACTTCCTCAACGATCTTTTGGTCAAAATCAACGCCGCCGAGGAAGTTGTTTCCCTCGTGATCGACTACGCGCATTTCGCCGTGTTCTACCGTCACGAGCGCCGCGTCAAACGTACCACCTCCCAGGTCGTAGACCAGCCAGCGGCCTTCCGCTGGCGCGGATTCTTCTCCCGTCCGGTTGACGAAGGCCAAACTAGCCGCAATGGGTTCTTGTAATAACATGACTTGCCGCAAGCCCGCCGCTTCGGCTGCGGCTTTGGTCGCGTTGGACTGAATGGTATCAAAGGAGGCCGGAATGGTAACGATGGCCGCTTCGATATTTTCTTCGACGAGGCGCTTTAGGTAACGCAACACCTGAGCCGACAAATCTACGGGGGTAACAAAATCCGAAGTGGCAGGAACGAGATAGGTCTCACTCGTCCCCATTTTGCGCTTGAAGGAACCGTAGACGTTGGCGGAGTCCCGACCGATTCGCTCCTTTGCTTTGGTCCCGACGACTACGCGATCTTCCCGAAAAAAGACGACGGAAGGCACCGTGTCTTTGAGGGAGGTACGATCTTTAAACACGCGCACTTTTCCTTCCTGAAATAGCGCGATAACGGAATTCGTGGTGCCGAGGTCGATGCCGTAGTTGATGGTCATGTGTTACTGTTGATCCGAATAATTAATGGGATGATATGTCCAAAGTCAATTGAAAATTTGTCATTCTTCGCCGCCCTTAACGATGACGACGCCCGTTTGCACAATTTGGCTCATTTGGGCTTGGCGCAAGCGGATGATGGGTTTGATCACTTCGACAATTTTCAGGTTCTCCGTGGCGGCACCCGTGATGCTGGCGGAACAGTCGGTGCGGGTTTCGTCGTAGTCCTCGCCGAGGGGGTTGTGGATTTCGAGTCCCGTAGCGGTGGGGTCGAAAGCGTCCAAACGCTCGGATAGCATCCGTTGGATGCGGCTCAGATTGCGCTGAAGTTTAATGGCGTCGTCGAGCTGCTGCGCCTTCTGTTCTAGGGTAAAGAATTGGTTGGCGAGATCGAGAAAAAATTGTAGCTGATTCGTATTCATCCCGTTGTTTTATAGCGTCACTGCTGGGGTAACGGCCTAGTGATGTGAAGGGGCCGCGCCCTTTGGCGCAGGGTGCGTAGCACTGAGCGAATAGCGAACCCCGCAACGTAACGACCCCGCTTGGGCGGGGTAGGCCCCTAAAAAGTTTAATTATCAAATTCTCCATCCCGGCGCTTTTTCCAGTCGGATTTGATGTAAAAGAAGCCCTGGGCCGAAATACGGAGAAACCTTTCCTCAAACGGATAAACGTCAAACCCTGGCAAAGTAGATACTTTTTCGTCCTGGATGACCAGAGACATACTGCTCCTCAGTACGGCAGGAGTCAGCTTCGGTTGATACCACCAGTACTGCGGTTCGCTGTCGAAGGCACCGTCCGTACCACAGAAGTTGGGCTTGAGCGGGTTCCAGTCGTGGCCCATGTACACTTTCAGGCGAAGGGTGTCGTTGGGTAGCCGTTGAAAATCTACCCGACTGTCCTCCTGAATGTAGTAATGTCGAACAACGACTGAATCACGCATGTAGAGACACGCTACCATATCTTCACTCGTCCGATTGTAAATCCGAAAAGTGCCGCTGCCACCGTAGACGCCCTCTTCAAAACAAAGCGGAAACGCCAGGGCGTAATTATCCAACTGGTTACCCGCAAAGCTATCGCGTTGCACCACAAAATCTTCGTCTTCCAGCTCAATATCGGATACGGAAGGCTTAGCAATAGCGATTGTTGGGTCAACGGTAGGCGGCTGTTTTTGTACGAAAACGTAGCTGTAACAGAAACCAGCAATGAGCAACGTAAACAGGACTGCTCCACCGATACGCACCCACTGCATGACGTCCAATTCTTCGGCTTGCCGGCTCCAGTCGTCCCACTGCTGTCGCACGCTCCCCCACGGGCTATCGGCCACGGCCGCGCGGCGTTCTTCTTGGCGGCGGGTTTTTGCTAAATCATCCGCAATTTCTCGGCGCAACTCATCCGCTTTTTGCCCCATGACCTTGTCGTTATGCAGTAACGGGTGCAAGTGGTCTAGCAACGCTAAAGTTGCTTCGGGTGCGCTGCGGCGTAGAAAGTAGAGCAGCGGAAATATTTGCTCCTGCGTCCAGGCGAGCAGACTGGAACCCCCACTGTCTAATAGCCACTGCTGTATTTGATCCGTGAACAGCTGTTTAATTAGACTGCTCCAAGTCAGCAAATGCGGCTGCGCGCCCTCGAAGCGGCGGTTTTTGTTGACCAAAGTCCGCAGCGCTCCCAAGAGAACTACGGCCCGGAAAGCTGCTCCTTCCGTAGTGTTAGCAGCAGCAGCGGGTGAATCAAAAAAAGCATACGGTTGATCTGGTATGTGGAATAACACCACCATATCCAGCACGCTTTGTACCGCGCGCCAGTCTTGGTGCTTTTCCCAGAGGAGTACTGCTAGGGCAGCTAGCTTTTTCCCCATTTGCCGGAAGTCGCCCGTGCGGAGGTTCGCCTTCTTTTCTTGAAATCCCGCCTCTTCGCGAATCGCCCGTAAGCCCGCTACTAGTACCTCCGCAGTGATTTCACCTTGCTGATAGCGTTGCAAAAGGCGGTTAACTTGCTTAACTAAGCGTAGTGTCTGTTGGCGTTTGTACTGCGTCTGTTGCTGTTCGCGCTGCGCTTGGCGCTTAATGAAAGATTGCCGATGTTCGACTAGCGCTAGCCGCGTTGACGCATCGACGGTTAGCTGACTCAGGGCTTCCCAGTAGCCCTCCACCACCGTCTCTTCAGCGGGAAATAGCTTTTGCATATGATCCAGCAAGCTACTGTAAATGCGAGCAACCTCCGAGCGGATAGGGGTGAACGCAGCGGGCAGGGCCTGCCACGCCTCCATTGCACTCACTTCTTGCAAAGCTGCCCAAAAAGCCACCGCATTATCCGGCAAAGTACCCGGGCGCGCGTAGCGCAGGCGCTGCTGATAGTTGGCCAAATCCGTTTTTTCCACTTCGGCTTTGCGCACCGTAGTTTGGTAAAGATTGTTGGTCAGACTAGGTGACAGGAGAGGATCCACCTCCATCATTTTGCGCATCAGATAGACATCACCCGAGGTGAAGGCACGGGCGTAAACTTGGTCGTACTGTTGCAAATAATGCGGCCCAACGAAGCGCCGAAAGCTGGGGTCTTCCCACAGGTCACGCGGTTCGTACTGGTCAAAAAAGGTAGTTTCACCAAAGCTGAGGAAATCCAGCAGGTGTACTTGCTCAAAGAGTTCCAGGTGGTATTTGGCCTTGCGTTCGTCTTTGAGTTCATCACAAGCGGCCAGGAAAACCGAGCGATCTACCGCCAGATTACCATACGATAAGGTACCGTCATCCGACAATTGTAACAAAGCCAATTGCTGATTCTTAGCCTTCCGAACCGCTGCCGGGTCGACCGTCGAGATGTTCAGTAACCGTAATGGATTGACGTACATGAGGCGCTGCGTGAATGAGTGCTCAAAGTTGCGTTTTTCTCATGGTAATTCCAGGGATTATGTACAGGAAATATCAATTTCGCTCCTGCCCCGGTGGATAGCCGAATAATTCTGCGTACGTCTTTGAGAAGTAGGCTGGATCGTTAAAGCCGATTCGATAGGCTACTTCGGAGATGCTCCGGTCCGTTTCTCTTAGCAGCTTCCGGCCGTGATGCAAGCGTAGTGTACGTACAAAAACAGCAATGGACTGTCCGGTCAATGCCTTAGTCTTGCGGTAGAGCTGTGATCTGCTTAGGTTCATGGCGTTGGCCAATTGTTCAATACCAAAATTCGCGTCCTCCAGGTGTACTTCAATTTGTTGTTTTAGTTTCCGAAGGAAAACATCTTCCTTCGGATTGATAATGACTTTAGTGGGTGAAAAGTAATCAAGAGACGCGTATTTTTCCTGGAGGGTTTGGCGCAGCGCGACCAGCTTTTCTAGGCGAATCATCAGTTCTACGCGGTCAAACGGCTTGGTCAAGTAGGCATCGGCCCCACTGTCTAGTCCCTTGACTTTGGACTGCTGATCGGCCTTAGCGGTCAGCAGAATGATGGGAATATGACTGGTACGTTCATCGGATTTTAGGGTGTTAGTTACCTCGAAGCCGTCGGCCTTGGGCATCATCACGTCACAGATGATGACGTCGGGGGTATGGGTGATGGCAGTACTGATACCCTCCTCGCCGTTGAGGGCCGTGAGGATTTGGTAGTCATCTTGTAGGCAATAGATGAGGTATTGAATGATGTCCTCATTATCTTCAATGAGGAGGGCTGTGGCTAGACCGGGGTCGTTGAAAATTGGGTTGGCGACGGTGCTGCTGGGTGCAATGATTTCTAGTACTTCCCATTCCGGGCTGAACTCAACCAGTGGGGCTTGGTTGCGAATCGGTAGCTGAATGGTGAACTGCGTACCTTCGCCTTCCGTGCTCGTCACCGTGATTTCACCTTGGAGGAGTTCCACTAGCTCCTTGGTTAGCGCTAGCCCGATCCCCGTACCTTCGTGCGTGCGGGTAGCCGTATCGTCCACTTGGTAAAAACGGTCGAAGATGTAAGGGAGCCGATTAGCTGGAATACCAATACCATTATCCTTTACAGTCAATTCCAGTTGATCTTGTGATGGTCGAGCTACGACAGTTATTACCCCTCCCTCCCGGCTAAATTTAATAGCATTTGATAACAGATTGGTTAGTATCTGCCGCAGTTTTTGCATATCAAAATCCATCAGTAACGCTGAAGTATCGGTTTGGAAATGGAGTTGTAGCTCTTTCCCTGTCGCCAAAGGCTGAAACGCTTCAATTTCGTGACGTAGAAAGCCAATGACATCGCCCTGCACAATTTGCAGTCGCAACTTCCCTACCTCTAACTTCGATAAATCCAGCATTTGGTTGACCAAGTGCAGTAGATTCTCGCTGTTTTTGCGAATGAGTTGGGTTTCCTTTTGGTACTTGCCATTGATGCGCTGAGCCATACCCTGGATGACGGTCAGGGGAGTACGGAATTCGTGGGTGATGTTGGTATACAAGCGGTTTTTGACTTGGTCTAACTCTTGCAGCCGAACGGCTTCTTGTTCCGCTAGGCGTTTACTGAGCTGGAAGCGATAGAAGGCGTAGATGGCGCCAGCACCCAGCAGTAGGTAAAGCAATTTGGACCACCACGCCCAGTACCAAGGCGGTAGTATGGAAAAGCGAAAGGCCTTGGGTTCACTCCACAGGCCATCTTCATTGGCGGCTTTTACCTGTAAGTTGTACTTCCCGGGTGAAAGGTTAGTCAGGTTGATGTCGCGCCGTTGGTCAAGGTCAATCCAAGTATCATTGAAGCCCAGTAGTCGGTATTGATAGGTCGTCGCCTGCGGATTTGAATGATTGAGGCCGACAAAGGCGAAGTTGAGGATTTCGTGGTATTGAAACGAAAGATCATTTTGATACGAAAGGCCCGGCAAGATTCGGTTAGCTACTTCGCTTTGCGTGCTATTTATGGTCAGGTCAGTAAACTGAACGGTGGGAGGGATCGGGTTATCAATGATGTTATCTGGGTGAAAGCGATTGAGACCGAAATAAAGTGCTCCGGTACGCTGTGACTTATCACTCGCGTCAAAGCCATTAC
>JBCDIR010000076.1:0-8314 GCA_038748735.1 Bacteroidota bacterium
ATCGCGGACAGATCGTGGACCATGTCCTGCGTCACGGGTACTTTATGAATGTAGGTGCCAAACTGCTCCGCGTAGCGTTGCAGGGCCAGAAAAACCGGATCGGCAGCAACGATATTACCATTAATACTACCAAAAACCAAACCCGCCATCTTCAACCCTTCCGTCGACCCCGCCGTCAGGATGATGTGGTCCTTGGTGACCCCGTGTTTCTGAGCCAGTAGATCTATCAGCTCAGTGTAATACGTACGCGGGTAACGACAGACGTTAGTAAAAGCATCCTGCATCGCGGTCCGCATCGCCTCCGACGGACCGTAAGGATTTTCGTTAGAACTGAGTCGGATGGGTTGGTCGGCAGGTAACTCCACCTCCTCCACCCCGGCAGTATGCGCGGTCAGGTGATGGCCAAATAAGACCGTTGCTCCGGCTAGGCTGCTCATTCGGAGCCAGTTGCGGCGATTGATCGTAGACATAAGTACGTGCTTTAGCTAGATATTATAAACCCAAAAGATAGGAAATATAAGTTAACGGGGCGTTTTAGGTGTCGTAAAAAAATAACTTATCCTACCCCTCCGGCAAAACCATAATGCTTGCTTTTGCATTAGTGCTTCGTATTTACTCCTTTGCTTCGTTGGTATTCAAATGACTAGTTGCTGCCAAACGGTTAAGAATAGAACGATGAATACGTTTTTCTACTTATCGCAATTTCGCTCCACCTACTTCCACTTAACGAAATAGCCCCTACATCTACCGCTGTGCAAACTTATTATTCAACTATTGAGCGAGATAGCTACCACTATATCATTGACAACCTAAAAGTCAACGTATGACGCTAGGCATACTTAAGTCCACCCACGATCCCCGCGTCGCTTTGGTTCCGGCCACGGTGAAGAAATTTCGAGACCTCCAACTAGAACTGCTGCTCGAAACCGGAGCAGGTAAAGCGAGCCACTTTACGGATGCCGACTACGCCGATGTCAAGGTGGAGCATCGTGCCACCATCTTGCGCCAAGCAGACATAGTGCTGTCCATCAGTCCGTTAACTACTGAGGAAGTAGCGCAGACCAAAACTGGCGCACTCCTCATCGGTATTTACGAGCCGCTGAATTATCCGGAAGTTGTTCAGCAACTCACCAAGTCCGGATTGCAAGTGTTTAGCCTGGACATGGTTCCCCGCACCACTCTGGCACAGTCGATGGACGTATTGTCTTCCATGGCTTCCCTAGCGGGTTACCGCGCCGCCCTGCTTGCGGCTACGCAGCTGCCGCGCTACTTTCCCATGTTTATCACGGCGGCGGGGAGTATCAAGCCAGCACGCGTGTTGGTGCTCGGAGCGGGCGTAGCGGGTCTACAAGCCATCGCAACGGCCAAGCGGCTGGGGGCCATCGTAGAAGCTTTTGACGTGCGCAAAGCGGCTAAAGAAGAAGTAGAAAGCCTGGGGGCCAAGTTCGTGGAGGTGGAAGGGGCCAAGGACGATAGCGCTGCGGGTGGCTACGCCGTGGTACAAGACGAAGATTTTTTAAAACGCCAACGTGCCGAGGTCCAAACCCGGGCCGCCAAAGCTGACGTCATCATTACGACGGCTCAGGTTCGGGGTCGCCAAGCGCCAACTTTAGTACCCCGCGAAACGGTAGAGCAGATGAAAAAAGGGGCCGTCATCGTGGATTTAGCCGCCTCCACGGGGGGGAACTGCGCACTGACTCAGGATAACGCCACTATTCAACACCAGGGAGTGACGATCATCGGCAACTCGCAACTCTACAACGGTATGCCGCAGGATGCCAGTACCCTGCTGAGCAACAACTACTTCAACTTTCTGAAGTTCATCCTTAAGGACGGTGCCCTGGCCATCGACTACGCGCACGAAATTATCCAAGGGGCCTTAATTGCGGGCGAAGTGCCAAGTACCCATTCGACCACTACCACAAGCTAATAGTATGGAAGTTCTACAATTTCTCAACGAGCACTTACTGATGCTCTACCTACTGTCTTTTACCATTCTGCTGGGGTTTGAAGTCATCGCCAAGGTGCCGACGATCTTACATACGCCCTTGATGTCGGGGGCCAATGCGGTCAGTGGTGTCATCATCATCGGAGCGATTATTCTCCTGCGCAATGCGAGTAGTGAAGACTACCTGACCCTCAGCTTGGGGGCAGCGGGCATCATCCTCGGAACGATCAACGTTGTCGGTGGATTTGCCGTGACGGACCGGATGTTAGAAATGTTTAAAAAGCGGAAATAAGACCATCATCATGTTGACACCAATTCTAAATATTGCCTACTGGCTCAGTGCGCTCATTATAGTAGTGGGGCTGCGCCGCCTCAGCTCGCCGGATACCGCTCGGAAAGGCAACCAAATTGCTGCTGCGGGCATGAGCATTGCCGTGGTGACTACGCTGGTTTATCCTTTCCCGGGTGCGGAAAACAACTACGGGTGGATCATCGTAGCTATGCTGGTGGGTACGCTCATCGGTTGGGCCGCCTCGAAGCGGGTGCAGATGACCCAAATGCCCCAGTTGGTTTCTATTTTCAACGGTTTGGGGGGCGCGTGTGCCGTGCTGCTGGCGCTGGTCGAGTTTTTGCCCATCAGCGCGGGCGCTACGGCAACGGGCAGTCAGGTGAGTGTGCTGCTCTTCACCCTACTCATCGGAGCGGTGGCGTTTACGGGTAGTATTTTGGCTTATCTCAAACTGGATGGTAAGGTTTGGGACAGCCAAGTGACCTTACCCAAGCACAACTGGATCAACAACTTACTGCTCCTGGGGCTAGTGGTATGGAGTGGCTACATCGGCTGGGCGCCGGATTATTCGCTAGCGGCGCTCCTCGGGCTTACAGCCCTGGCTTTGATCTACGGCTTTTCGTTCGTCGCTCCCATCGGCGGAGCGGACATGCCCGTGGTCATTTCGCTGCTCAATTCCTTCACGGGCCTCTCGGCTGCGACGGCGGGTCTGATTTACGATAACCAGATCATGCTCATTGGCGGTATTTTGGTGGGTGCTTCGGGTACCATTTTGACGGTACTCATGTGCCAAGCTATGAACCGTTCCCTCTTCAACGTCCTCTTGGGCGGATTTGGCGGTGGAGCTGCGGGCCAGGGTAAAGCAGCCACGGGCGAACAAGTCGCAAAAGAAGCTACCGCTGCCGACCTGGCCGTGCAGCTTTACTATTCTGATTCGGTGATGATCGTGCCGGGTTACGGTTTGGCCGTTGCCCAAGCCCAAAAAGTGTGTAAAGAATTGGATGATCTGCTGACGGCTAACGGCGTGGAGGTCAAATACGCCATTCATCCCGTGGCGGGTCGTATGCCGGGCCACATGAACGTCTTACTGGCCGAAGCCGACGTACCCTATCCTAAACTCCTAGATTTGGACGACGCCAACGATCAGCTTGCCCAAACGGATGTGGTCATCATCGCCGGCGCTAATGATGTCGTCAATCCCGCCGCCGAAGACGACCCCGGCAGTTCCATCTACGGGATGCCCGTCCTAAAGGTATGGGACGCCAAAAACATTGTCGTCCTTAAACGTAGTATGCGCCCGGGCTACGCGGGTATTCAGAACCAACTGTTTTTTCACACCAAAACCAAAATGCTCTTCGGTGATGCCAAGGATACGCTCGGTCAGTTGGCCAGGGAGGTGAAGGACTTGTAGCGAGGATTAGGCTCACTTTAGGTCCAGAATATTCCCCATGTCGTAACAGCTACGGCAGCGGGGTTCGTATTTGTCTTTTTCACCCAGCACCACGGTAGAATCCTCCTCGGACAAGCGGTAAGAGTGCGTTGCTAGGTTGCCACAGTGGGAGCAAATGGCGTGTACTTTCGTGATGTATTCGGCTACGGCCAGTAAGCCGGGGATGGGTCCGAACGGGCGGCCCCGGAAGTCCATATCCAGTCCCGCTACGATGACGCGCTTGCCCCGAAGGGCCAATTTTTGGACGTTGACGACCAAGTCTTCGTCAAAGAACTGCGCTTCGTCAATACCGACTACCGTCACGTCGTCGCTAACGGCGAGTATCTTATCGGAGTGGTCGATGGGCGTGGCTAGGATAAAGTTTTCATCGTGTGAAACGACTTTGATCGTATCGTAACGGGTATCCAGGCGGGGTTTAAAAATTTCAATTTTCTGATTGGCAAACTTAGCGCGCTTCAGGCGGCGGAGTAGCTCTTCGGTTTTACCCGAAAACATCGATCCGCACACGACTTCGACCCAACCGCTGCGTTGTCCACGAAAAAAAGGTTCTAGAAACATACGTTGTATTCATTGAAACCGAAAGATAGTTATGAACCTGTTTAAAAACAGCTTACAATGCCCAAAATCGCCCTTTTGTCGCTACTTTTCGTACCGTACTCGCCTTGATAGCCCTGCTATCAGCCTCCGTGCGTCCCTCGATTCGCTGCGCGGCTACTGCGTGGTAGCACCAAAATTGCTGATTTTTGCCTATCGCAGACATTATTAAACAAGTTCTATTTCACGAATTTTGAACGTTTGCTTTATCAAAAACGACGGTACTAAGCCGTAGCAGCAGGCCATATTTTGGTCACTGCTTATCGCAATTATACCGAGTAAATTTGCTATTTTACCGGTCGTCGTGGTATAGCTTATACAGCGCATTACTCATACATCAAATCTTGATGAACGACTTACAACCCGTTTTTTAAAAATTTCTAAACTAGAACCCGATGAAAGTATCTGTGTTATTGACCATCGCTTTTCTTTTCACTTGCCTATCTGGCGTTTTCGCGCAACTAGAAAACATCAGTCAAGTGGAGCTGACCTTCACTTCGTCGCAGGGTAATGTCATTACGGCTTCCGCGATTAATACGGGGGCGGGCTTACAGTCGACCAATCCCATCAATCTACAAGAAAGCACCCGCTACGACCTGTCGATTGTCATCGAAAGTAGCGGGGCGGACATCACTCCTCTGGTGCAGAACAGTGCCAATAATTACCAGTTTTTCTACACTTCTTTTGGCGGGGTCCTGAACGGAGCAGTCGTCACTACGGATACCGACAACCAGGGTTTGCCACTGGGGGTAACCAATGCGTTGACTACGGCCTGCACCCAAACGGGAGATCTAACGGGCAACTTACGCATCGTGCTCGCCGACCTGACGGATAGCAAAACGGCGACCTCAGCTATCGGCGACGGCTCCAGCTTCTTTGACGTTGATTTTGAGGTCAATATCACGGACAATAGCGGTGCTCCACCCTGTGGAAGTAGTAATGTTGCCATTACGAATGCCGTCCTCACCTGGACACCGGCAACAGGGGGGGGATCAATTATAACTAGTGCGGAGGACCCCGACGGAACGGGCCCGTTGGGATGGGTTACGGATGGACCCATCGCACTAGCTCCCAACACGGAATATTTCCTGAGTATTGATCTGTCCAACCCAACTGAGAACGTAAATTTTACGCTCGACATTCAGAACAACGCCGACGAGTATCTCTTCTTCTTCGCTTGGACGGAGGGTATTTTCGACGATCCACCGGGCAACGGTAATTTCGATTTCCGCGCGGACCCCATCAACTACGACGATTCGGATCAAAACAATCTTCCCGTGGGTTTGCTGACCCAGTGGACTACCACAGTCGAGAGTGACATGAATGGAGATTTCCGAGTGGTACTGAAACACCAAGCGGGCAGCAAGTCGACTACGTCTACCGTTGCGGAAGGCGGCACGGACTTTGACGTCATTTGGACCATTGACCGAATTACGGATGTTAATGAACCTATGAAGGGGGAGGCCACTGCTTTGCGGGTTTTCCCCAATCCTACGCGGCAGCAAATTACGTGGCAACTGAAGGCTACCGACCAAGCGATTGAAAGCGTATCTTTGCTGGACCAGTGGGGCCGAGTGGTCAGGCAAGGAAATGCTGGCGAACCGCTACTTTCACTGGTTGCTTTGCCCGTGGGCCTGTACTACTTGCAGGTGCAGAGCGAAACGACCGTTTGGACCCAGCGTGTCGTAAAACTTTAGCGAAAATAATTTGTTTTTTCCCGTAATACAGCTACTACCAATGGAACGCACTACCCAATTATTGAAGGATAAGAATTTGCGCGTCACGGTCGTTCGTACCAAAGTACTTGACATCTTTATACAGGCTGGAAAAAAAGCACTCGCCAACGCAGATATCGAACGTCAATTTGAGCAATTGGACCGTATTACGCTGTACCGAACGCTGCGTTCTTTTGAAGAAAAAGGCCTCATTCACCAAGTCCACGACGGAACGGGAACGACCAAATATGCGATTTGTGCCCACGGCTGTACGGCGCACGTTCACCACGATGAGCATCCGCACTTTCATTGTACCTCCTGTGGGAAAACGGTCTGCCTGGATACGATTGCGTTACCGGAGATGCAACTGCCCGAAGGGTATCAATTGACGGAACGGCAGGTGATTCTGGCGGGGCGCTGCGCGGAGTGTAGTTAGACGGATGAGGTAGTACGGTGGACGGTTTGGAAGCGTGACGGCATCTCTATACCCAAAGCGATCTCGGCTGAGCCGAGAGAGCGGTCCCACCACCCAAAATGAAGAGCAGTCACTAGTGTTGATGTAACATTTTACGGGATTATAGGAATTTTTCGCAGCTCTGGGTTGTAGATAAGGAGCAACTTACTATCTTTGCGTCCGCATTCGGAGGAATGGCAGAGCGGTTGAATGCACTGGTCTTGAAAACCAGCATAGGTGAGAGCCTATCGGGGGTTCGAATCCCTCTTCCTCCGCCACAACACCCCTCGAGGTCAATAAATACGCGGGGTCCAAGCTAAAGCACCTACGGTCAGGTGACACACTTTCGTCACCAAAGCACGTAGTATGCGACTTAAACCAGCCTACCGACCCGCTGAGCTTGTCCAAGGCTCTTCGCGGTGGTATATCAAAGTCTACGCGCCGGATCGTAAGCGCATGACTTTCGACCTCAATCGTATTCACGATTTGGGGCTGCGCCGTGAACGCGGCCAACAACTTGTTTCCTTAATCAATTGGTGGTTGGCGGCAGATATGCCGTTGGAGCGATTCAACGAGCGGATTGCGCGCAAACGCCAACAGGAATCGCTGGCCGCCAAGGTTGCGCCACGTGGTCACGTACCGTTGCGACAAGCGCTGTACAAGGCTGTGGAGATCAAAGAAGCCAAGACCCGCGAGGCATCGGGAAAAAGCTACCGTAGCCACGCCAACGTATTTTTTGACTACCTAGAACGCAACGACTTGGGAGCTATGCCCGTAGACGAGCTGGAGCTGTACCACCTAGTAGACTTCATGGATGACCGCAAGCTCCGCGATGGCGTACGCAACAACACCATTAATAACGCCATCATCCACCTGGGGGCGTTGTTTACCGAACTAAAAGGACGCGGTTACATCATTGACAATCACTGGCATTCCCTTAAGAAACTACCGCCAGAAAAGAAGAAACGCCGCGCCTTTAAGCCGGACGAAGCACAGCGAGCCTTTACTTACTTCTATGAACACGATCCGTACTTATCGCTAGCTATTCTGTTCCAGTACTGTTGCCTCATGCGGCCCAATGAAGTGCGGAACCTGCGAACCACTGAGGTCAACCTGGAAACAGGCGTAGTGACCATACTACCCGAAATCGGCAAAACGAGCCGCAATATCAACACGCGCTACGCCACCATCCCCAAGTCTTACGAGCACTACTTTCGGGAACTCATGCCCACTGGACGCGGCTACATCTTCGGCCAAGGCTTCGCCTTTCACGCTAACAAGCCCTGTAATAAAGGGCGGATGTATAAGCGCCACCTAAAGGGTGTAAAAGAGATGCTGGCCACGGGTATTTTGGAGGATGCTACGGGTATTGAGTTTTACAGTTGGAAGGACACGGGCGTGACGCACGCCGCCAATGCGATGGACATTATCCACGTACGTAACCAAGCGGGCCACACGGCCACCAGCACGACGCTGAAATATTACGAAAAGCCGATCGTAAACGATGAGTTCCGTAAAATGGAAAACACCCTGACAAAAAAAGGGGCCGCGTAACTGGTACGCAGCCCCACACGGTGCTTTAGCTTGCTTCTTTAGGCGGATCACCGGGCGCTATACCGTTGCGCTGCGTCACCTCAGCCAGCTTGGATAGAATGAAGCGCATATCCTTACGGAATTTCTCATTACCCTTTTCCTTTCCACGCTCGTGGGCGGCGTAGGTAGCTTGGCGCATCGCTACGATGACTTGTAGCTCATCATAGTCTAATCGCATCAGGAAGGTTTGCGGGACGGGCGTTGTTTTTACGTCTGTCATGGCGGTTTAATTTAAACGGTGTTTGAAAAAGGAGGGTAGTCTCCGTCAAGC
>JBCDIR010000077.1:0-8297 GCA_038748735.1 Bacteroidota bacterium
CTGATTTTGGTAGCGATTGTTCCAGTAGGAAGCTGTTAGCTGTGGTTGCATGAGTGATCATTGGAGTTTGTACGAGTTAAGGGGTGCATTTCAAAATGTCGCATTGCCCGAAGAAATCGGTTTGCTAAACTTCCAAAAGTTTGGTAAACCTGGGGATTCCCATCGATAAAATGAAATACACTCAAGTTAAGAAATGAACAAAATCAGACGCCAGAAAGATGAAGGAAGTCGCCCGTTCGAAGCAACTACCCACCTACTTTTTATGTTACTTTTGCGAAGTGATTAAAACAGCACATGGCAAAATTAGCGATCAATCTTAAAGGAGGAACGCTCCAACGCGAAAGCGACATCATCGTCGGTATAGATTTGGGTACTACCAATAGCCTCGTAGCGTATTTGAGCGAGGGCGAGGCCGTCGCCGTCAAAGACCAAGACGGGCAACGTACGCTCATGCCGTCCATCGTACACTTTACGGACACGCAATCGGTAGTCGTAGGGGAGGAGGCGCGCCAAAAGTTAGTCACCGATCCGGCCAATACGATCTACTCCGTCAAGCGACTGATGGGGAAATCCTACACGGATATTGCCAACTTTGAGCAGTATTTCGGTTACCAAATTATCGACGAAGACGAGGATCGGCTCGTAAAAATTCGCGTGGGTGATCGCTTTTTTACCCCGATTGAATTGTCGGCAGAAATTCTCAAAGCGCTCAAAGTACGCATTGAAAAAGAACTGGACGCGACCGTCTCCCGTGCCGTCATCACCGTGCCGGCTTACTTCAATGATGCCCAGCGACAAGCCACACGCGATGCGGGTAGGCTGGCGGGCCTGGACGTACTGCGGATCGTCAACGAACCCACGGCGGCCAGCCTCGCCTACGGATTGGGACTAAAAAAAGGAGCCGAGGGACAGAAAATTGCCGTCTATGACCTCGGCGGCGGTACGTTCGATATTTCCATCCTCTCCATCGAAGACGGTATCTTTGAAGTCCTAGCCACCAACGGCGATACTTTCCTCGGCGGGGATGATTTTGACCGGGCCATCATCGACCACTGGGTCGCTACCACGGCGCTTTCTCCTAAGGATTTACAAACCAACAAACAACTAGGACAACAAATACGCTTACTGGCAGAAGAAGCCAAGAAAACCCTGGGTAAAACGGATGCGTTTAGCGGACAAGCAGGGGAGTTGAGCTTAACAATTAACAAGGCACAGTTTGAAGCGGCCACGCAAGAATTGGTACAACGTACTTTAACGGCCTGTCAGCAGGCGTTGCGGGATGCGAATTTATCCGTCACGGACATTGACCACGTGGTGATGGTTGGCGGTTCTACGCGTATTCCGGCGGTGAAAACCGGAGTTGCCCAATTTTTTGGTCGGGAAGTGTACGACAAGCTGAACCCGGACGAAGTCGTGGCCCTCGGTGCAGCTATCCAGGCGGATGTACTGGCGGGTAACCAACAGGATATTTTGTTGCTAGACGTCACGCCCTTGTCACTCGGTATCGAAACGGTAGGCGGTTTGATGGACGTAATCGTTCCGCGCAACAGCAAAGTCCCCGCCAAGGTCGGCCGCCAGTACACAACTTCCGTCGATGGACAGGCGAATCTGAAGATTTCGGTCTTTCAGGGGGAGCGCGATCTGGTGGAGCACAACCGCAAATTGGGGGCGTTCATTCTGCGCGGTATTCCCCCCATGCCGGCGGGTTTGCCCAAAATTGAGATCCACTTTTACCTGGATGCCGACGGTATTCTGAAGGTCAAAGCGCAGGAGTTACGCTCGGGCGTAGCCCAGGAGATTGAGATTCGTTCCCAGTACGGCATCAGCGAAGAGGAGATGGCGAAAATGCTCATCGACAGTATTCAAAATGCACAGGGTGACATGGCGACGCGGGCGCTCCTGGAAGCGCGTAACGAAGCCAATAGCGTATTACTAGCCACCGACAAATTCCTGTCCCAAAATGCCGATTGGATGACGGAAGAACAAACCGCTGGCGTCAAGCAACACGCCGAAAGTTTGCGCCAAGCCGTCGCCGGAACGGACAAGGACGCCATCAACGTCGCCATGGAAACCCTCAACGAGTACGCACGTCCACTAGCGCACGAAGCCCTGGACAAAAACGTAGCGAAAGCCATGAAAGGTGAACAAGTTTAATTTACTATTCTATGCTAAAATACATCCTCATTAGTTTGCTGGTTTTGGCCGTTATCTGGGCTTGTACCAATAACACCCGTCCAGCCGATACAACCGCGAACGCAGCGGAACCCAAAACGGAAGTTGCCACCCCAAAGGTGGACCGTGCTGAGGCCGAGCAATTGGTAGCCGAATACGATTTCATCGTAGCGGCCAGCCCCAACGGGGATACGCTGACCGTAGCGCCGTTTAGCTTCACGCTGGACCTCACGGCAGAAGCCGAGGAAAAACTGCGGGACCGCGAGGAGTCGATTATCGTTGCGGCTTACCTGACGGGTTTACCGAAAGATAAGCAGAACGAAAGTTTCCTTAAAGAAGGTACGCAGTACCTAGCGTCTCCCGAAATTGAGGTGATGGAGGAACGCGAAGTAACTTTTGAAGGCGTTAAAATAGCTCGTGCCGACTTTGCGGGCCTCGTTGATCGAGACTTCACGGTCACCATCAATATTTATTCCGGTCGCCGCAGTTACCAGAATAATATCTTAGACGGTGAGGTTCCCGTCGAATCCATTAGCGACATGGTCAAAGAAAAGCGTATCTTACGGGTGGAATTACTTTAAAACCCTATCTAATTATGCTACTAACTATTCACCCCGATAATCCAGAAGGGCGTAAAATCGAACAAGTCGTGCGCCACCTCGAAAAGGGAGGCGTCATTATTTACCCAACGGACACGGTCTACGCCCTGGGCTGTGATCTGACCAGTAAAAAAGGCGTAGAGCAGATTTGCCGTATCCGTCGTTTGGACCCGAAAAAAGCCCGCTTTTCGTTCATTTGTCAAAATATTAGTCAAGTGGCGGAGTACGCCGCACAGATCGATAACGAGGTGTTTCGTTTGATGAAGCAGTCGTTACCCGGGCCGTATACTTTTATTTTGAAAGCTAGCCATCAGGTGCCTAAATTGGTACAGGGGCGCCGTGCTAGTATCGGTGTGCGGGTGCCTAATCACAATATTCCGTTGGAGATCGTGGGGTCACTGGGGCGTCCCATCATCACCTCATCGCTCAAATTAGCGGACGACGATGTCCTCGACTACCTCACCGACCCGTACGACATCAACGAAGCATTCCAGAACCGCGTCGAACTCATCATCGATGGTGGCATCTGCGGTGCGGATCCTTCCACGGTGATTGATTGTACGCAAAATCCGCCGGAACTGGTTCGGGAAGGAGCGGGGCCGGTTGATTTTTTAGACGTGTAAGTGTTATGACCGTTCATTGGTATCTGCCGAGAAGCACGTACGGGCTACTGCTGTTGTTAGGCCTGGTACTTTCCTGTGGAAAAGAAATGGAGCAAGATCGCCCGTTGACGCTCGCTCTCGTGGAGGAGTATTTACTCACTGAAAGTCCCGTAATAATACAGTCTACTGAACAAGCATTGCACGCAGATACCCGGAAGAATGGCTATTTAGGCGCTACTGCAAACTTGCTGAGAAGTAAGGCGAAGGTCCTAGCGTCTTCTCCACCTGATATTTACTATCAATCACTCGCCGTAGGTCTGGCGGAAATGGGGTGTTTACTCGCTTCACAAGAGGCGTGGAGCCAACAAGAAGAGCAGGTAGTTTGTCCTGAAGTAGATACGGCTGGTATACAAAACTTGACGGCTATCGATGCAAAAGCACAGATAGTGGCGCAAGCGGAAAATCACCAAATTATCTTGATTAACGAAGCGCATCACGTTCCGACACACCGTAGGTTTACCGCTTCTCTCTTAAAGGATCTTTATCAGTTAGGTTATCGGTATTTAGCAGCGGAGACAATGATTCACGGTCGGGTTAAAGCGTTGAATGAACGTAAATATCCACTCAAAGATTCTGGAACCTATACCCTTGAACCGCAGTATGGTGATCTGATTCGCCAAGCCCTGGCATTAGGGTTTGAGATTGTGGCCTACGATGCAAACATTGGTGGTAATTACAGCCAGCGAGATTCAGTTCAGGCGAGAAATATTTTGACAATTTTAGAACGTGATTCCAGTGCAAAAATACTTGTACACGCTGGCTACGGCCACATTTTTGAAGATACTCGTAATGAATGGGTGAAAATGGGGATGTACATTCGCCGCTTATCCGGTATCAATCCACTGACCATTGATCAGACGCGTTTCCTGCGAGGAGAGGGGCAATGTTATTGTAATAGGTTAATAGCGAAATACAATCCTACTTCTCCTACTGTCTGGCTTACGGAAAGTGGAGCGGTTTGGACACTACCTGATTTGTCTTCCTTCGTTGATATTCAAGTCTTGCACCCTCAGCCGGAAAGGCACAATGGCAGGCTGTTAGGCGTTATTTCTGATGATAAGAAAATCATCAACTTAGCGGCCCATGAAAATCTGAACGGAAAGACAACACTAGTGCAGTGCTTTCTCAGAAATGAGTTCGTACTTGAAAATAACACGCAAGTACTTATCCCTGTCGATCAATTTCTGAAGTCTCCCCAACAGCGGAATACGCCCTTATTGATTCCTTCGGGTTCTTTTGTTGTTCAGTGGGTTAGCCCTTCACAGGAGGTGTTACATACCCATGAACTCATCGGTTTTTAATAAAAAGACTACTTTTCAATATGTCGTATCTGTTGAAGAAATTGGTTGGCTAAACTTCCAAAAGTTTGGTAAACCTGGAGATATGTACTCGAAAAGTTAGATAGACCCGAAGATGCTTACCGATAAAGTAAAATGCACCCGATAAGAAGGGAGTCTCACCGATAAAATGACCTAGATGACTGATAAAGATTTCAGTAACGACTATATCCTCATCACCGGCAGCTCCCGTGGTATCGGAGCGGAAACGGCCAAGCAATTCGCCGCAGCGGGAGCTAAGGTAGCCGTTCATTACCACCAAAATAAAGCCGCCGGCCAAGCCACCGTAGCCAGTTTAACGGGCGACGGACACGTCTTATTACAAGCTGATGTAGCAGATCCGCTAGCGGCACGCCAGTTGGTGCAAGATGCCCATGCAGCGCTCGGTGGGTTAACCATTTTAGTGAATAATGCGGGCGTTTTTGTTCCGCACCCGCTAGAGGAACAGCCGTTTGAGGAGTGGTTCGCCCGTTGGCAACGTACCTTGAACACGAACCTGACGGGGGCAGCGGTTGCTGCTTACACGGCGGTTGAATACATGCGCACGCAAGGACACGGTAAGATCATCAACGTCGGTAGTCGGGGCGCTTTTCGGGGCGAAGGCCGCCAGCCGGGTTACGGGGCCAGTAAAGCCGGACTACACGCCTTCGGGCAGAGCTTAGCGCAAGCGCTGGGTGGGTCAGGAATCACGGTACACAGTGTGGCCCCCGGTTTTGTGGAAACGGCCATGGCACGCCCTCACTTGCAAGGCGCAGCGGGCGAGGCCGTCAAGCAGCAGAGTCCGCTGGCGCGGGTGGCCACCGTTGGTGACGTGGCTAACGCCATCTTGTTTTTGGCTAGTCCACAAGCCGAGTTCACCACGGGCTGCATCTTGGATATTAACGGTGCGTCTTACTTGCGCACGTAGCAAGCATTACCAACTAAAGGTCAGACCAGCACTCGGTAAAATGGGCAGTTGGTCTACTCGATTATTGGTGATGCGGTCTACGTAAAAGACATTTTCGCGGTTGTAGGCGTTCGTGACACTAATGAGTGCTTCTAAACCGCCGTAGCGACCAATTTTCCACTTCTTTTTAACGGAGGCATCCAGGCGGTGAAAGGTAGCTAAACGGCCACCGTTCAAGTTGTCCGCTAGTAAGACATCTAGTGGAAAATTACCCGTCAAGAAATCGACGCCGGCGGGATTGGCTTGCAGGTTGGCATTTTGGTAGAAACCCTGGGTCTGTGTAAACGGAAAGCCCGTACCCAGGTTCCAACGCACTCCCAGCTCAATATCTCGCTTGTCCCCGACTAGATAACTGATGAGTACGTTGATGTTGTGGCGACGATCAAAGTTAGTAGGATATTCTTCAATCCCGTCGTCGCGGCGGACGTGGCCGTAGGAATAGGTGCCCCAAACGTAGGAACGATCCGTCTCGTATTTGATCGAAAAGTCCACCCCGTAGGCGTAGCCCGTTTCGGTGATGAAGTCCGGATCGGAAGTGTTCAACTTGTTGCGGTTGATGGCAATTAGCTGCGGAAAGCCTTTGTAATAGCCTTCTAGGTTGGTGGTGATTTTATTCGATAGGTCAACTTCTACGCCAAAAATACCGTGTACAGCACGTTGGATACGGTCGGCAGTTGGGACATTGGAATTCGGCTCGAAGATGGTTTCTTCTGGTCCCGCTAAGAAGCCGATGAAGAAGTTGACAATATCCAGGTCATTAACCGTAGAAATTAAGTTCTGCGAATACGTACCCCCCGCTGCCTTGAAGCGCAAAAAGTCTGTCGCATTGTATTTCAACCCAAAGCGTGGTTCCAGGGAACTGGTTCCTTGCGAAGCATAGAATTGGTAGCGAAGACCGGGTTCTATAATCAAATCACCGATGGTGTACTTGTACTTAAAGTAGGCGGATAGCTCCGTGGTGAAGTCCTCTTGTTTGAATTGTAAATTCAGCGGATTATTGAAAATGAAATCCGTATTGAACCCATTAAATTCAAAACCGTAGTTAATCTGGCTATTGCGACCAAAATAAGCGAAATTCAGCAGGGCATTCGTCGTGCTGATACCGCTACGGCGTGGGGCCTCGTCCGATTCTATCAGCTCAATATTATAATCAGAATAGCTGAGGGTACCGTTGATGATGATGTTACTGTTCTGCGGAATGAGGTTGAAGTTGGCTCCGCCACCATTGTTGGTCCAACCCAAATCTGCGATGGCGGGTACGCTAAAACCGTCGCGGAAGTTGAAACCAAAAAGATCCAACTTACTACCGTTGCCACCGTTGATGGAGAACTTTCCGTACAGGTCGGTATAGTTAAATGGCAGACCAATATCCTCGGGTTGTATCTCCTCATCCTGACCCGCGAAAGAGTAATAATCCGTGTCCACCGCGTAGCTGTACAAGGCTTTGGAGGTCTGGTCGAGGTAGCTGTGTTTACCCGTCAACAAAAAGCTCATACTGTTACCCGTTTCCGGGTCGAGCGGCTTGATGGGACCCTCGATAAGTGCTTTAGCCTGAAACGGACTGGCGGATACCAAACCACTCAGTCGCCGCTGGTTACCCGAGCGCGTTTTGATGTCAACTACTGCCGATACCCGGCCACCGTATTCGGCGTTGAAGCCGCCGGTGAGTACGTCCACACTCTTGATCGTTTCCGTCTCGAAGACGGAGAAAAAACCGATAGAGTGAAACGGATTGTAAATTGTGATTCCGTCCAGGAGAATCTTGTTCTGCACGGGTGAACCACCCCGGATGTAGACTTGTCCGCCCTGGTCGCCAGAGGAAACAATACCGGGAATCACCGTTAAATATTGGGCAATATCCGCTTCGCCACCCGTGGCGGGCAGGGCGCGAATTTCTTTGGGAGATACCGTTACTTTGGAAACCTGTACGTCGGAACGCGCTTGCTCCCGCTCGGCGGAGACGTTGACGGTCGCCAGTTCGGTAGCTTCGGAAGTTAAGTATACCCGCACGTATTCAATACCCGACCCTACCTTCACGGTGACTTCCTTCGTGCCAAAACCAGTGTAAGAAAAGAGCAGCGTATACTCGCCCGCCTCCAGGTTGGGAATGGTGAAAAATCCGTCCAGATCCGTCGTAGTCCCCCGGTCCGTATCCTGAACAAAGACTGTACCGTAGATGATGGGTTCGCCGTTTTCTTCGTCAAAAACGTTGCCCCGAATGATACCGGATTGGGCAAATACAATAGTGGTAAGGCACAGCGCCAGCAGGGTAGAGAAGAATTGTTTCAAGGTGATTTCTATATTTACTGCATTCTCATAAAGACACAAATATACGTGGATTTCCCGCGTAGACGCGTGCTAGATCGTCGGCTATTCGTCATTTGGTGAAAATGAAGTAACGAGTCGGTCTTATTTTGATCTGAAATTACGAAAAATACCTATTCCTGCCCGTTGTAAAGACCCCAAGTACAAGTCATCATTTACCTGTTGAATACTCGCAATCTGGGCGAATTTTCCATTCGGGTCTTGAAAATTATGAACGACCTGTCCATTTTTATCCAGACCAATGACCCCTACGTGC
>JBCDIR010000078.1:0-8180 GCA_038748735.1 Bacteroidota bacterium
GCTATGTCTAAAATAGAAAAAAGCCCGCAGGTCCGTTTGCAGGAAGAGAAAATTGCAGCGCTTGGTACGCAAATCAAGCGAACTAAGACCACGATTAAATCCCTGAAGACGCGGCTAGAAAATACGCAAAATCGCATTACGGAACGACAGCGGGAGATGGCGAGTCAGAGTATCTCCGTTCTGGAACGTTCGCAGGCACTCCTAAAAACCGTCCTGGAAACCCTGTCGCGCCTCGCCAAGGACAAACGTTTTGCGCAAGCCGAACAGCAAGAGTTTCGGGAAATGCAGGAGCAGTTTCAAGAGCAGTGGGACATGATAGAAGAGGCCACCACTCAATCGCCGCCGATGGCAGAAGAACAAACGGAGGAAGAGCGGGCGCGTTTTCAGGATTTTTTCCAACAATTCAAGGTCGAACCCGCCAAAGCGGAGCAACGCAATATCCGGGGGCTGTACCTGAAATTATCTAAGCAGTTTCACCCGGACAAGGCACCAACCGAAGCAAAAAAGACGGCGTACCACGAGCTACAACAACAGATCAACCAAGCCTACCAAAACCACGATTTGCAGTACCTGCTGGAACTAGAACAGTGGTACGGCCTGGCCGACGCACCACCAACGGAAAAGGCTTCGACGGATGTGCTCCAACAGGAAATCGACCGCTTGGAGCGACAGCTCGGCCAGCTAAAAAACCAGCAACAGCGCCTCAGCGCGGAGGTCAAACAACTGCGCCAGAGTGACCTGGGACAGATGCTCACCCATACGGACAGTATGGAACGCCACGGCTTCGACTTTGGCGGACAAACCGAGTTGATGATTGAGGAGATGCAAGAATTGGCCGATCTACTCCAGCGAGTAGATGACACCGGAGACTTCCAACTGCTCATGCCCCAAGAGGCCGACCTGGAAGACATCTTCGGGATGTTCGAGGACCACTTTGCGGATATACTTAGGGATAATCCCGATCCTAAATTTCCCGTAGACACCTACGTCAGCCTCAGCGGGATGACGGTAGACTCAGATGGCGAGTTACTATTCATTACCCGTAAGCGGGAAAAGGAGGTTCCCATCAACGGCTACGTGACAGAAGCCTATTTAGACCCCGAAGACGTACCCGTTTATGGGGTGCTTATGGATGGTAGGACGCTCCAGGAAATGCCCAAAAGATACCAAGAAGACGCCTATTTTAGTGATAAATTAGGCTACGTTGTCGGCATTTCAGAAGGACTGTTGTCACGAGCTAAAGAACCGGAGGACAATCGGCTATCTACTACCTTATTGCACCGCAAAACTAGACTAGAAATAGCCTTTTCGGAACGCCCCGCAGCACAGCGCAAGCGAATCGTAAACATCCTGACGAGTAGTGTGGACTACGAAGAGTACCAACTCTGGAATCGTTACTTCCTGCGGCATTTCAAGCTGCCGCTCAACGCAAAATACAACGAGCGTATTTACGAACGTTTCCAGAAAAAACAGCCACCGAAAAACATTGTCCTTGAAGAGATTCAGCCAGCAATGGGAGACAACGAGCTCATCAGCTTTCTCGTAAAGCACAACGGGCAAATCTTCCCGATAATCACATTCCCTGTCCAAATGAACGATCCCAAACTACAACAGATTCTTGACGACTACATGGTTTGGGCCGACTACTACGACGTAGGTGTAGAAGAAGAGGAAGAGGAAGACGATGATTTCTTCTGGTAAAACGCTGCTGCTTGGTACTCCTTGCGGGTGAGCTAAAGACCTATCACTCCAAATTTGCATAAATCATGTTCAATTTGGAGTCTACTCCAGATTTGCATAAATTGTGTTCGATTTGGAGTGGGCTCCAGATTCGCAATATGGTCAGCTTATGCAACTCATTCCCCGGCGTTTAACCGTTCCATTTCTACTTTTACCGCGATAGCAACCAACGAGAAGTTGACCTGCTCTACGAACGCAGTAATCAGGCCCGCCTGTTTGAAATCAAAGCGGCGCAGCGGTTTCGCCCCGGTATGAATACCGTACTCGAACAGGTAGCTAATTACTGGGACCGCCCGACCGTATCTCATATTATTTACCAAGGAGAAGCGGAACACCTAGTGGGTAAAAGTCGGTTGCTGAACTGGCGTAATTTGCAGTAGCGGAGACGGTGATGAAATCCTTCAAGATTATATCAAAGAGAGCTACTTCTTCTGTGAGCTAAAGAACGCTTGCTACTATTAATTTTCCAGTTACTTTTGTGCGCAGCAAAATAATTCTTCCAGCCAGTGCCTCACTTCCCCGATGCTACTTCTTTTCTTTTTCGTGACCAGACCCTCTGGCTCCACCCATTGCGGGCTGCTTATTGGGAAGCGGCTAAAACCTTACTGATTTCTGATCTGCACCTCGGCAAGGCGGCGCATTTTCGCAAAGCGGGCATCGCTGCCCCCCGAGCAGTAGAGGACCAAAATTTGGACCGACTCGTCTCCTTACTACTCACTTTCAAACCGGAGCGCGTGCTCCTCCTCGGTGATTTATTCCACAGCGACTACAACCGTGCTTGGGAGGACTGGCAAGACTTGGTCCAGCAATTCAAGACTATTCAATTCGAACTCGTGCCGGGTAATCACGACATCCTAACGAACGACTTTTATACCGCCAGTGGGCTGCTGGTACGACCACTGCACTACCGAGAAGGTCCGTTCCTCTTCACCCACGAACCCCTGGACACGGACGATGCGTATAACCTGTGTGGACACATTCATCCTGGCGTATTGCTAGAAGGTGGCGGACGGCAACGGCTGCGCTTACCCTGTTTCTTTTTTGGCAAAAACGGCGGAATCTTACCGGCCTTTGGCGCGTTTACGGGCCTTGCCATCCTAGCCGTCCGCAAGGGCGATACGGTCTTTGGCATCACCAAAGATACCGTGCTCCCACTCACTTAAAACACAACCGCCCTAAGTTTCACTATTGCGAAACTTAGGGCGTATTGCCTTTATATTAATCCTCCTAGAACGCCGACGCACCAGGATTAGCGTCGTTGTAACGCTCGGTCACTTCCTTCCAGTTGATGACACTGAAGAAAGCCTCCACGTAGTCCGGACGACGATTCTGGTAGTTGAGGTAGTAGGCGTGCTCCCATACGTCCAAGCCGAGGATGGGGGTACCTTGCTTCTCCGCTACGTCCATGAGCGGGTTGTCTTGGTTAGGCGTAGAGGTGACGAAAAGTTTGTCCTCCTTGTCTACACATAGCCAGGCCCAGCCGGAACCGAAGCGCGTCTTAGCCGCAGCTGAGAACTCGTCTTTAAACGCCTCGAAGCTGCCGAAATCACGTACGATCGCCTTGTGGATATTCATCCGCTCGCTGGGTTCGCCGCCGCCATCGGGAGACATGACTTCCCAGAAGAGTCGGTGATTGTAGAAACCACCGCCGTTGTTGCGCACTCCGGTAGAATGCTTGGAAACGTGAGCGAGAATATCCTCGATTTTCTTACCTTCGAGGTCGGTACCTTCGATGGCCGCATTGAGTTTGTTGGTGTAACCGTTATGGTGCTTAGAGTGGTGAATTTCCATCGTACGCGCATCAATGTGGGGTTCTAGTGCTGCGTAAGCGTAAGGAAGGTCAGGAAGTTTGAAGGCCATAATGTCCTTGATATTGTTGGTTGAAAATGATGTTTATATAGTTTCAAAACAGACAGTTTTCCACAATTGTTCAACTCGCCTCAAATTAGCGAATCGGCACACAACTATGCCTGCCAACAGCTGTTTGTACTAGAAATCGGACCAGTTTACCGTGGTAAAGATTGCTTATGCCCCTTGGCCGACGCTATTTTTGGTAGCAATGCGCTAACTTACGTAATTATTACAAAAATAATACTCCTTCCCAAAGCTCTACGTCTTATGAGATATACTACGCCTACTCGCTGTTTGCTCCTTTGCTTCGTTTTGCTCTTCGTCGCTACCCCCATTTGGGCCACCCACAACCGTGCCGGTGAAATCATGGTAGAAATGGTAACGGACGAAGACGGCAATTGTGGAACGACCGTAAAAGCCACCATCATCACCTACACCAAGGCTTCCTCCACGATGGCCGACCGGGATTCCCTCACCATCTGCTGGGCAGTTAATGGTCCCTGCGAAACGATTCCGCGGGTGAACGGTTTCGGTAATCCACCGCAGGGTGAGATAATAGAAGGCGATATCAAGTTCAATATGTACATGGGTACGCACCAATACGACGGGCCAGGTACTTACGTGATTAGCTTCCGCGACCCTAACCGCAATGCGGGCGTCCTCAACGTCAATGCGCCCAATTCGGTACAGATTCCGTTCTACGTAGAGAACGTATTTACCATTGTCAACCCCGGCATCTCCGGTTGTAACAACTCACCCGTTTTGCAAGTACCGCCCATTGATATCGCTTGTTTGGGCGAACGCTTTACCCATAATCCCGGTGCTTTCGACGTGGACGGAGACAGCTTGGTGTACGAGTTTACCGTACCCCGTCAAGGAAATGGAGACCCCGTACCCAACTTTCGACAGCCACCGCCCCCGGAACTGACCATCGACCGACTCACGGGAGACCTCGTATGGGATTCACCGAATGAAGTTGGGGAGTGGAATTTTGCCATTAATATCATCTCCTTTCGTAATAGACAAGCCATCGACACCATGGTCCGCGATATGCAGATATTGGTCAACAATTGCTCTAACGCCCCTCCGGTGATTGAGACCCCAATCGACGAAATCTGCGTCGTAGCAGGCGAAACGGTCGACTTTTTCATTCGCGTAACGGCCCCACAGGAAGAATTTGACCAACAAGTACGCCTTTTCGCCTACGGCGCACCGTTTAACCTCCCGAATAACCCCGCTCAAATCGTCCCCTTATCCGAGGAATACCAGGAGGATCCGCTCATTACCCGTTTTGTGTGGGAAACCAGTTGTGACCAAATTTCGGATCAACCCTACGTGGTCGTACTGAGGGCCTTGGACAACGGGATAAGTGACACTATCGGACTGGCTACCCTCAAATCCATCCGAATAAAGGTGGTCGGACCGCCTCCAGAAGATGTTCAAGCGGAAGCCGAAGGTCCCACCATTGAGGTAACTTGGGCGCTCCCCTACGCCTGTGAAAATGCGGCGGACGAATTCTTTCGCGGTTTTTCGGTCTGGCGAAAAATCAATCCGAGTCAACTCCCTCCCGACAGTTGCCGCACGGGCCTTGCGGGAACGGGTTATACCAAAATATCGGGTACCGATACGCTTAAAACTATCCGAGATGGACGTTACTTCTTCCTAGATGAAAATGTCGAACGGGGTCAGACGTACTGCTACCGCATTCTAGCACACTTTGCTAAGCGTGCGGCCAACAACAACTTCTTTTTCAACCCCGTCGAGAGCTTACCTTCCCAAGAAGCTTGTATGCAACTCGGTCGGGACGTACCCCTGCTGGTCAAAGTAGACGTGGAAGCGACCGATCCCGCTACTGGTCAAATTGACGTCTGCTGGACCAAGCCGGACCCGGTAGACCTAGATACGCTCCAAAACCCCGGGCCGTACACCTACGAACTTCTCCGTGGCCCCGGCCATTCGATGGATATTAGCCAGTTTGTATCTATTTACACAACTACTGCGCCCAACTTCGGCCTGGCGAACGACACCTGTTTTACGGATGTAAACATCAACACCCTCGATGGTCCGTTCACTTACGTTGTTCGCTTCTCCGCAGGCGGCGACCCACCGGATATAGGGGACAGCGCCGAAGCTGGTTCGCTCTACTTGAACATAGCCCCGACGGATCGTACGAACGTACTGATCTGGGATGAAATGGTCCCCTGGAATAATTATGAGTACACTATTTTCCGGGAAAACGCTAGCGGTGGTTTTGATTCTATCACAACTGTGACAGATCCTATCTACCGAGATACGGGGCTGGAAAACGGCGTAGAATACTGTTACCTCATCCGGTCGGAGGGTACCTACAACGTGGAAGGGGTCCCCAGTCCGCTGTTCAACCGATCGCAGCGCGCTTGCGGTATTCCCTTCGACGACGTACCGCCCTGTGCCCCCGTACTCACCGTGAGTAACTTGTGTACGGAAGGTGTTTCCTGTGACGAACTATCGGAATTAAGTAATACCCTGGAATGGGAAAATGCCGAAACCCTCTGCCCCGAGTTCGAGGATACGGACAGCTACAACGTTTACTACGCGCCACAAGCGGGGCAAGAATTGGCACTCATCGCCACGGTCAACGATCCTGATTCGGTCTCATTTATCCACCAGCCACCGGGGACCATTGCGGGTTGCTACGCTGTAACGGCAGTGGATACGGTAGGGAACGAAAGTCTTCAAAGCAATATCGTTTGTGTGGACAATTGTCCAATCTACGAACTACCCAATACTTTCACCCCGAATAGTGATACGTTCAATGATTTATTCGTACCGCGCCGCGCCTGCTTCATCGCCGCAGTAGAATTTCAGGTTTACAACCGCTGGGGTGGCTTGGTTTTTGAAACCGAAGATCCGCAACTTAACTGGGACGGAACCAACGCCCAGGGCGAACAATTAGCCGACGGTACCTACTTCTACCGTTGTCAAGTTTTTGAACAACGGGTAGAAGGCATTGTCCCGGCCCCGGAGGTACTGAAAGGATATATACAAATACTGAGTAATCAGCCTTAAGTTAACTTAAGGCATAAGGTGCTTTGCCAAACTAAAAGTGAAAGTACAGCCTTCGCCCGGCGTGGACGTCACCCAGATGCGCACTTGGTGTTGGTGAATGACTTTCTTGCAAATGGCCAAGCCGATACCGGTCCCTTTGTATTCGTTCTGCGTGTGTAAACGCTTAAAAATGAGGAAAATATTTTCCTGGAACTCCGGCGCAATCCCTATGCCATTATCCGTAACGGTAAAATAATGGTGCGTTTTATCACTGTAACTGCTCACGGAAATCTTGGGGTTACGATCCGCCGGAACGAACTTAATAGCATTCGTAAGCAAGTTTTGGAACACCTGCCGTACTTTGATCGGGTCCAGGTAAAACGGAGCGGGCAGTTCGCCTATCTCCAAGTTTGCGCGGCGTTCGGCGAGTAGGGGTCTAAACTCTTGGTGGAGCTGTCGCAGGAGCTGCGCAACGTCGGTCGTGACGAATTCATTTTCTTCCGTATTCACACGGGAGTACGTCAGTAAAGCGGTGATCAACTCGTGCATACTGAGCGCATTGGTTTCAATATACCGGAGGTACTCCTCTTGTTCACCCGTCAGCGGTCCCTGCAAGCTACGCCGAAATAAGGTGGTAAAGCTTACGATACCCCGAATGGGAGCCTGCAAATCGTGAGAGGCGATGTACGCAAAGTTCTCCAACTCCATATTACTTTCAATGTAGCACTCCAGTTCTTGCTTTTGCTCTTGCAGGGCCTTTTCTACCTTTTTTTGTGGAGAAATATCCCGTAGAATAAGGTAAAGCATTTCTTCGTCAAAGGAGTAAGGAACGATCATGGCGGACGCCTCGAAAACCTCCCCATTAGCACGCTGACAGAGTACCTCGAAAGCATTAGCAACCCGCTTTTCCAGTACGACCGCTCGGTTGTCGGGAATAATCTGGGCGGAAGCCTGCCCGTCTGCTTGGTACTCGGGAAATAATCGCAGCTTTTCCTGCCAGGGAAACGTTTCGTCCGTATAGCCAAACGTAGCCATCAGCGCAGGATTAGTAGCGATGATCCTGCCCTGAACGTAATTGTACAGCAGTATACTATCCAAGGTATTCTCGAAGACATCGCGGAAGCGCCGGTCGGCTATTTCTTCTAGCTCCTGGTTGCGTTCTTCCAGTTCTTCAATGGTACTATTCAAATAGCGAACCGTGCGATCAAGGTCTTTTTGTAGCCGCCCAGTCAGAAAAGTTTGACGGGTGGCTTGGGCTTCCAATTGCCCCAACAACTCCCCCATCGCAGGGGTTCCTTGCGCTTGGCACAATAACTTAAGTTGTTGTAGCAATTCTTTCATGTGTATAATTTAAGCAGCCAGCACTAACAACAAACCTACGACCTAACGTTCTCGGATCGTCATCAAACTGATGGTTATATTGTGAAAAGTAGGCTGTCCCGAGACGGGATCTGGTCCAAACTCACCATTAGATAAAAATCCGATGGAGGGCTTATTCCAGATGTTAAAAACATTAGCAATTTCGTCTTGCATGAGCGGCCCAAACGAGTAATGCCGTCCAA
>JBCDIR010000079.1:0-8166 GCA_038748735.1 Bacteroidota bacterium
CCAAGAAATTGCGGATATGGCCCTGTTTCTCCTGTCGGAACGCGCGGCTCATATCACTGGACAACACTTGTACGTCGACGGTGGCTACGTTCACCTGGACCGGGCGCTGTCCTTCCATAACGCTTAAATTTTCAGTATGACAACTCCTTCGAGCAACCAACGTTTCGCGGTCATCCTTATCACTTCGCTGTTTTTTTTGTGGGGGATTTCCAATAATATGACCGATACCCTGCTGGCCGCCTTTAAGCGGATTATGAGTATGACCGATTTTCAGACCTCCTGGATACAGGTTGCCTTTTATGGCTCTTATTTTTGCCTGGCTATCCCCGCTGCCCTGCTCATTAAGCGCTACGCTTACAAGACGGGGATACTGGTGGGCTTGGGCATGTTCATCGCGGGTTCTTTGCTGTTTTACCCAGCGAGTATGACCAAGGTATACGGTCATTTCCTAGCGGCACTTTTCGTACTAGCGGGGGGACTTTCCATCCTCGAAACGTCGGCCAATCCCTATATCTTCGAGTTGGGACCCGCCGAGAATGCGGTGCAACGACTCAACTTAGCCCAATCGTTTAACCCTATCGGGTCCATCACTGGCGTCATTCTCAGTAAGTTTTTCATCCTTTCCCAACTCAACCAAGCTAGCGAAGCCGAGCGCGCGCTGATGAGTCCCGAGCAACTCATCGTCGTACAAGATGCCGAGCTGAGTGCCGTTATGGGACCGTACGTAGGCTTGGCCTTGCTCACGCTGGTGATCTGGTTCGCCATTTTCTGGACGCCGATGCCGAAAGGCGTAGCGAGCAATACGGACGAAAGCCTGACGAAGACGATTATCCGCCTACTACGACGTCCCACCTACCGTCGGGGGGTGCTAGCGCAGTTCTTCTACGTAGGTGCACAAATCGGGGTCTGGTCCTTCACCATCCGCTACGTGATGCAGGAATTGCGGGTTGCGGAAGACGAGGCGGCTTCGTACTACTTGGCAGCATTGGTATTGTTTACCGTCTCGCGTTTTGTTTGTACGGCCCTCATGCGGCGGATAGCTCCCGCGCGTTTACTGGCCTTCGCGGCGGGCATTGCTATCGCTTTAACGGCGGTGGTGATTTTTGCTAGTGGAACGCTGGGTGTGTTGGCACTGGTGGGTATTTCCGCCTGTATGTCGTTAATGTTTCCGACCATCTACGGGCTTTCCATTGACGGCCTGGGGGCAGATACCAAAATCGGCGGTTCGTTACTCGTCATGGCAATTCTGGGGGGAGCGGTCCTCACGGCGGTCCAAGGACAGGTATCCGATTGGACGCAAAATATTCACTACGCTTTTTTTGTGCCACTGCTTTGCTTTGCTTACGTAGGATATTACGGTTTAACGGTACGTAGTGCTACGCATTAAAGTGATGGTTGGTAGCTATTGTGTTAGGTATAGTGAAAACGATATACAATCGGCTGTTTGGAGTAATTTTTATATTGAATTTGCTACCACACAACTGCACAGCAATTCAAGTCGTTTTATTAAAAACCAACCACCGTATGCAACGTACCACTATTTTGTATCTATTCCTAGCACTCTTCTTCCTCGCCTGTGGTAACGAACCTCCGGCACCACCTACTGCTACTGATACTACACCCACTATTAGCGAAAGTGTGGCTACTTCTACTCCTGACGAAATTAAGGGAAATGAGCTTGCGCCGACGACCAGTACACAAGAGGTTCAGTCCACTACCCCAAACGCGTCTCCCCAACCGATGACCACTACGTCCACCGCCACTAACAACTCTACCCTCAAGGTGACGCTGCAACCCCAATCTACCGCTGGTACCCAATCGAATAGCAATTACACGCCCCCCAGCGGCCAAACGCTCAACATCACCGAAAAAGAGCCGACGGTTACCCGAGCTATGCCCGTCGTAAAAGACCAAATAGCTAGCACTGCGGCGGATGTTGTACTGGAATCGCAACCCGTAACATCGTCTCCGCCCGACCACGGCGCTTGGGACCAACTGCTGCGGGAAGCCGTCAGCCGTACGGGAGCAGTCGATTACGCAGCCCTAAAACGCAAACAACCCGCGCTGGAAGGTTACCTCAACACCCTGTCCACTACCCCACCTCAGGCTGATTGGGGTAAAAACGCTACGATGGCTTACTGGATCAACGCCTATAATGCGTACACCGTGAAACTCATCCTAGACAACTATCCGGTGAGCAGTATCAAAGACCTCCACAGCGGTAATCCTTGGGACGTGAAGTGGATCAAGATTGGTAACAAAAGCTATTCGCTTAACCAAATCGAAAATGAGGAGCTGCGCACCCGCTACGGCGATGCCCGCATTCACTTTGCCGTCAACTGCGCCGCTAAATCGTGCCCACCGCTGCACAACCGGGCGTTTACGGCTGGTAACCTAAGCAGCAAACTGGCCAGTTTGACCCGTCGTTTTATCAACGATTCAGCCTACAACGAATTGGACGCTTCGCCCATCGTCATTTCGCAGATTTTCAACTGGTACGGCGGCGATTTTGGGGACGTAAAGACGTACCTGAACCGCTATTTGGAGGAACCGCTAACGGAGGACGTGGAAGTGCATTTTGCGGAGTATGATTGGGGGTTGAACGATTAATAGGAAGGATTAGGTTTTTTGACAGAAGTTATTTTTCTTTGCAGCCTCTCAAATATGCTTTCTCAACAATAAGGTCCTAGCACCTTATCTAAATTTATAGAACACATGCGTTTCTTTTCTAAATTTTTCTTTTTCGCGCTCTTTATTGGTGCACTCTCTTTTACAGGCTGTGGTGAGGATGAGGAAACTATCGATCCTGATGCCATTATTGGAACTTGGAGTATGATTGACTTTACGGCAACGGGTACCATTACAACTACTGACGGAAATGGTACCAGTGTGAGCGACGTAGAAGCAGAAGGTAGTGAATATGACTACCGAGTCACTTTCTCGGATGACAAGACCTATACTTCCGAAGGACAGTACACCCTAACGACCAGGACCACTACCGATGGACAAACCGAAACGGAAGTGGATGAAATGGCCGCAACACTTGACAGCGGAACGTGGGAAATCGATGGTGACATTATCACCTTTACCGATACTAGTGGAGAAGCAGAAAGCTCTAAAATTCTCCGCTTAAGGGGTAGTAACTTTGAAATTGAATCAAGTGGTATTGTAGAGTTCGAGTTTTTCGGCATTCAGATCTCTACTGACCTGACGAATAACGTAGTCTTTGAAAAGTAAATAGTCTACGTAAGTAGATCTAGTTTAACTTATCCCGAATTTTCACTATCACGAAAATTCGGGATTTTACTTTTATGCTGGGCTTTTCACAGAAAATCAACTTTTTTGTCCAAATTCTTGCGTATCTTAAAAATTCGCCTTTATCTTTGGCGTAACAAATAGTAAAATAGTTAATGCAACATTCCGCAAATAATTGGTGGTGGCTCCAACATTCAACTTCTGAGTGATCGGACTGCCTTTACTATGTTTGCAAAATCGGCTTGTCGTTCACTCGGCAAGCCGATTTTAGTATATATTCATTGACCTAGCCACTAAAGAGGGCTAGGATGTACGATTTCTTGTATAAAGTTCCTTGTTTAGCTTGTAATTTTCCGCTGTCACCATCGAAAAATTACAAGCTAAACAACGAACCAAGAAATCGAACGTAAGATGACTGTTGATATTACCAAAAGAAAATGACGATTACAACCACCATCCCCATCCGCGTCCGGGTACGCAAGATGCTAGCGGATACGCTTACGCCCGTCTCGCTTTACCTGCGTTTGCGCGATCACTATACGGACCCGGTCCTACTGGAAAGCAACGACATCAGCAACAAGGAAGAATGCTTCAGCTTCATCGGTCTCGACAGCATCGCAGATTTCCAGGTCCAGGCTGGGCAGTTACGTACGCGCTATCCCGGTGAGGCCGCCGAGGAACGCCCGCTGCACTATCCGCAAGAAGTAGCAACGGTGCTCAAAGACTTCCTCAGCCGCTTCGAGCCGACGGGGGATGCGCCTTTTCGGGAGTTCAACGGACTCTTCGGCCACACGGGTTTTGACGGCGTACAGTACTTCGACACCCTCGAATTTCCCGCCGACAAGCGTAAACAAGATCTTCCCGACCTGCGCTACCACCTCTACCGCTTCGTACTGGCCATTAACCACTATAAGGACGAGTTGTATATCCTCGAGAACCTAACGGAGGGCGAAGAGAGCCAGCTTAACGCACTCATTACACGCATCAATAGCCCGCAGTTTCGGGTCCATCCCTTCCACCTCCAGGGCAACGAAACGAGCAACCTCACCGATGAAGCGTTCAAGGAACTCGTACGGCTGGGTAAGCACCACTGCCAGCGCGGTGACGTCTTTCAAATTGTCTTCAGTCGCCAATTTCAGCAGCGTTTTCAGGGCGATGAGTTTCAGGTCTACCGGGTGCTGCGTTCCGTCAACCCGTCACCTTACCTCTTCTACTTCGACTACGGCGATTACCGCATCTTCGGCTCCTCGCCCGAAGCCCAAATGGTCATCCGCAACGGTGAGGCCAAGGTCAATCCCATCGCGGGTACCTACCGTCGCACCGGCAATATGGAAGAAGATGCCCTGGCCGCCCAAGCCCTCCGCGATGACCCCAAGGAAAACGCCGAACACATCATGCTCGTCGATCTAGCCCGCAACGACCTCGGCCGCCACGCCCACAACGTACAAGTGCGCGAACTCAAAGACATCCACTACTACAGCCACGTCATCCACCTCGTCTCCACCGTCACGGGGGACCTCGGCCCCGAAAGTAACCCCGTGCAAATTTTTGGCGATACTTTTCCCGCCGGGACCCTCTCAGGTGCGCCCAAATACAAGGCCATTGAACTCATCAACCGCTACGAAAACCAAAACCGTTCCTTTTACGGTGGTGCGCTCGGCTACATCGACTTCAACGGCGAAATGAACCAAGCCATCGTCATCCGTTCCTTTATGAGCAAGGATAATCAATTGTTCTACCAAGCCGGAGCCGGCATCGTTGTCGCCAGCGACGAAGAAAAAGAACTACAAGAAGTCAACAATAAACTCGGTGCCCTCAAACGCGCCCTGGTAGAAGCTACGAAACTATGAACATCCTCGTCCTCGACAACTACGACTCCTTCACCTACAACTTGGTGCAATACATCCAAGAGATCCTCGACCGCCCCGTCGACGTCATCCGCAACGACGCCATCACCCTCGATGAAGTCGACCGCTACGACGTCATCGTCCTCTCGCCAGGGCCCGGCGTACCCGAAGAAGCAGGCATTATGCCGCAGCTCCTCCAGCGCTACGCGGGCCAAAAGTTCATCCTCGGCGTGTGCTTGGGTCACCAGGCCATCGGTGAAGCCTTCGGCGCACAGTTGGAAAACCTTGCTCAGGTCTTCCACGGTATCGAAACGGAGATGGTGCGCACGGACGCTCCTCCCCTACTCTTCGACGGCATCGACCAGCGCTTCAAGGCTGGCCGCTACCATTCGTGGGTCATCCAGAAAGGAACCTTGCCAGCAGAATTCATCGTCACCGCTACGGACGATGACGGCCAAATCATGGCCATCCGCCACCGTAAGTATGAACTCTACGGCCTTCAATTTCACCCCGAAAGCATCATGACGCCGGACGGACGACGAATGTTGGCTAATTTTTTGGAACACGCCCAAAAACAACTCGCAGTTCCTGCATAACCTAGTTGGCAGGCACTTTGAAAGTGCCTGCCAACTGGCTAACGATTGACCATGAAAAATATCCTTCAACAACTCTTCGAGCACCAAAGCCTGACACGCCAGCAAGCCAAAGACGTCTTGCTCAATATCGCGCTTGAGCAATACAACCCCGTACAGGTCGCCAGCTTTGTGACCGTCTACCGAATGCGGACCATCAGTCACCAAGAACTCATGGGTTTCCGCGATGCGCTACTGGAACTAGCCGTACGGATAGACGTTGGCGATCGTCCCAGCATAGACATTGTGGGGACGGGTGGCGACGGCAAAAATACCTTTAATGTATCCACTACCTCGGCGCTGGTTGTCGCAGGTGCGGGATACACCGTCACTAAGCACGGCAGCTACGGCGTGTCCTCCTCCGTTGGCTCGTCGGATGTACTGATGGCCTTAGGTTATGAATTCACGAACGACGGCGACCGCTTGAAAAAACAGTTGGACGAGGCGAATATCTGCTTTATGCACGCCCCACTTTTCCACCCGGCGATGAAAGCCGTAGTGCCGATTCGCAAGCAGTTGGGTATAAAGACTTTCTTCAACATGCTCGGTCCCTTGGTCAATCCGATCCAACCGACGCATCAGTTATTTGGTACGTACAGCCAGGAGTTGAGCCGTTTATACCATTATATTATGCAAGAAAGTGACCGAGCCTACACCATCGTTTACGCCCTTGACGGCTATGACGAAGTGAGCTTGACGGGTCCCGCCAAAGTACGCAGTTCAACGGGCGAACAGTTGCTAACGCCCAACGACTTTGGGTACGAGCCTATCGCCGCCAGCGACCTCTACGGTGGTGAGACGGCAGAGGACGCAAAAACCATTTTTCTCAACGTTTTACAAAACCAAGCTACGCCTGCTCAGCAAGCGGCCGTTTGTGCCAATGCAGGCCTAGCCATTCGCACCATCCACCCCGAAAAATCGCTGCTAGACTGCGTGGCGGAGGCAGAGGAGAGTATCGTGAGTGGGCGAGCGATGGCTACTTTACAAAAAATTACGGACAGGTAGAGGGACTCGTTCGGCTGATGCCTCACTAGTAGAGGGGCCGTTCGACTTCGTCTCACTTTTGGTAGCAGGTAGAAGGACGCCGTCTCATTTACCATACCGTCGCCGTCTATTCGACTTGCCATCATCGCAAAACCGTACCACCGACAACCGTCCACCGAACCACCGTCCACCGAACCACCGACAACCGTAAAACATGAACATACTCGAAAAAATAGTCGCGCACAAGCGCACCGAAGTCGCGCAGCGCCAGGAGCGCGTACCCGTAAAGCTGCTCGAAGAAAGCATCTACTACGCAACGCCGACCGTCAGTCTGAGCGAGTACCTACGCCGGGAAGACAAGAGCGGCATCATTGCCGAATTCAAGCGTCGCAGCCCGTCCAAGGGCGCCATCAACAGCTACGCCAGTGTGGAGCAGGTAAGTATCGGCTACATGCAAGCGGGGGCGTCTGCCCTATCTATACTGACGGATACGGAATTTTTTGGTGGTAAAAACGCCGATTTGACTGAGGCGCGTCAGTTCAACTTCTGCCCTATCCTGCGTAAGGATTTTGTGATTGATGAATACCAAGTCATCGAAGCGCGGAGCATTGGTGCGGATGCTATTTTGTTGATTGCAGCTTGCCTGGACAAGCAGCGTCTGCACGAATTGGCCACCTTTGCCCGTAGCCTCGGCTTGGAGGTACTTGTAGAACTCCACGGCGAACCAGAGCTAGATAAACTCAGTCCGGCGGCCAATGTCGTAGGGGTCAATAACCGTGACCTGACTACTTTTGACGTGAGTATTGCCCACTCTATCCAGTTGTTTCCGAAATTGCCTGCGGAAATGGTCAAAATCTCCGAAAGCGGGCTGAATGACCCGCAGGCGGTTGTGGAACTAAAGCGGACAGGCTTTGAGGGCTTCCTCATTGGTGAGTACTTCATGCGCGCCGAACAACCGGGGCAGCGCTGCCGGGAGTTTGTACGGGAGATAGAACGATTGGAGGACTTGCTAGCGGGAGCTATTGCGTAATCAGACCTAAAATGCGTAATTTGTTATCGTTCATCAGAAACTCAATAGTAGTGATTCTGTGTTATTCAAACAATCAAATATTACAATATGAACATTTCAGTAGAATCGGCATCTGACAAAATAGTGATTACACTACCGCCAAGTATTGACCCTCTCAACTTGGAAATGGGCTTGCGCTACTTTAAGTTTATTGATATTTCTAGCCGGAGTCAAGCTACGGAAGAAGATATTGGTGAACTTTCCAATAAGGTAAAGTCGGCTATGGCGAAACCTATTATTGAAAAGCTCAAGAAACTGGATGAGTTTAAAGATTTGTAACAAATGGATTTATACATTGTCGATGCTAATCTAATTTTTTCTGCTATTCTAAACCTAAATAGTGGAATTGCTCAGTTTATCCAAGATTTACTTAGATAAG
>JBCDIR010000080.1:0-8163 GCA_038748735.1 Bacteroidota bacterium
CAGTTTAAACTGCTGCAACCAGTCATCCCCCCACTTTAATACCTCGGTTTTGGCAATGGCCCCAGCGTACCACTGGAGGGCTAGTGGCGCTTCGGTGACGGCCCAATTGCGCTGGTCGAGCCAGAAGACCTGACTTTCTTCCAGTACCCGTACGAGGCGATAATCGCGGCCCGCTAATAGTCCCAGTCGAAATTTATTTTTACTCAGATAATCAATTCTTGCTATTGGTAAAATTGACCAACCATTGAGCGTATGTCGATCCAGGTGAAGACCGATTTCTCCTACCCAGCGGTCACCGTGGAAGCGGCGGTAATTGATACTGGAGCGAAAGTTTCGCCAGTGCTGTTGTTGTTGCCAACCACCGATTTCATGTTCGAGTGGAGTCCAGTACTGCCGGACGCTAGCCCGGAGGCGCTGTCCCGCTTCTTCGTAGGTGTAGGCGAGTTTCATGCCCCAGTGCGCTTCTTGTCCCCGCAGTTTACGTTGTCCCAATATCCCCTCGCGTCGAAACTGCTGTCCCGTCAATTCTGACGTCAATTGGTGATCGCCGAATGCTCGTTTTACCCGTACCTGGCCGTACCAGAGGGCATCATCGTATTGGTAACCGTAGATGCTGTCGCTGCCCTCGTGTTGTTGGGGACGATAATCAGTCTGACCGCCCCACCGCTTCTGAACTTGGTATCCCCAGTTCGTAGCGATTTCCCATGGGTTACTGAGCCAGTGATTAGCGTAATGAAAGCGTCCGAATTGATTGCCCGCCTCGTCCCGAAACCCGTCTTCGTTGTGATCTTGATTAGGATCAAAAAACTGACCCGCGCCACTGAGGTGGTGGACTAATTCATCGGTATTGAAGCGATAATTAACGTTTCCACCCAGTAGTCCCTGCGCATTGCTGTGTATCGTGACTTGACGGTCTTTGTACTGGGGTTGCAAGAGCTGCCCCCAAGCATTGGGCGTGTCAAAACCAGGTACCCAGCTCAAACCAAACCTGCGGCCCAGCAACAGGCTGTTGTTATCCAGATAAGCGAGGTGCCCCAAACCCGCATAATGGCCACCCCCCAATTGGGTATTGCCCACGGCCGCTAAGTCCGGACCCAGTAGTAGGAGCGCTGGATGCTGATGTAATTGCTGGGCGTGGAGGGCGCCACCGATGAACCACGCCAAAAGTAAAAGGTATCGCATGCTAAATTTATTTTACTAAAATCTCCATACCCGCCACCCAGCTTTTCTGCTCATCCCGATAATAAGGATAGGCCGAAGCCGCCGGCGCTCGGAACTGTCCGGGTACGACCGCCACCAAGTCAAAATCGTAGAACCGAGCTTCTCCCGCCGCTAAGTTTTCGAGGTAGATAACGAGGTAAGGTTCGCGGATTTCGTAGAAGTCGATCTGGCCGCTTGCTTGCAGTTCGCGCAGTTGTTGAAGGTCCCATTGTAGTCCGGCGGGTACGCTCAAGAGCAGCATGGGTGCGTAGGCCGCCTCGTCCGTGGTATTTTTGAGTTGTACCGAATACCGAACACTTTCCCCGAGGCTTACTTCTTGCTGGTCAACCCGGGTTTGCAATAAAAAAGGAGCGTTAGCTGGCGTGGGTAGCTGCCCCGTTTGCCAGGTAGCACTCAGGCTGTAAGGAATCGGTTTTTGCGTGTCCGCAAAGCGAATTTCAATGCTGTTATTGCCATCCGCAAGGTGGCGACCTAGGTTGGACAGGGCCAGTAATCCATTGCTTTTTTGGGTGTAAGCCAAGGTATCCGCCACTTCCTGGTTGATACTGACGAGTACCTTGCCTTCCGTTTTCGGACGACTGTACGCCCGCTCGTAGGCCAGGATAGCTTGGAGGGCCATAACGGTGGCCTGCGTGGGGCCAAAACTGCCGCCCCGCATTCGCTTGCTCTGCAGGTGCTTAACCAGTGCATCCAAGTCACGTTTGTCGTAGCCACATTCTAGGGCAGCTAGCACGGTCCAGGCTGTTAATTCGGTCGCTAGGGCGTGGCCGACGGAGTGCGCAAAACGTGGAGAGTCACTAGGCGTAGTAAACTTGTTGGCTTGGAAAATGACCAGAAGTTGATCGACCAGCTCACGAGCGACGATCGTTTGGTCGTGCTGTTGATTGAGTCGGGCGGCGATGGCCAGTAAGTACGGCGTTGACGTACTTTGTGCCCATTGCGTTACTTTTTGGAGGTCTTTTGCTGGGCAGTAATTATCCGTTGCACTGAGGGCGTAGAGCACGTAAGCGGCGTCAACCTTTCGCGGTTCTTGCCCTCGTTCGTAGGCCCGTTTTAACCAGTCAATCGTACGCGGCAATAGCTTCGGGTCTACTTTGGGCCAGACCTCATTCATATCCCGAAATTGGAGTAAGCCAAAGGCCGTTAGCACCGGAATGGCCGGAGCTTGCCCCCAGAGCGAAAAGCCGCCACCTTCCACTTCGTAACTGGTTAGGATGTCGTAACCTCCTTGCAGTTTTTGCCAGCCCTGTTGCCGAGTAGTGTGATCCAGTTTTTGGTGTTCTTCCAAATACTGGAGGTGCATAATGTTGGGGTAGTTAGACGAGGACGTTTGTTCAAAACAACCGCTGGGTTGGCGAAGGATCGCTTCCTCTCCGGCTAGCAGTTGCCCGTCCAGATCGGGGAAAAGGCGTAGCTCAGCCTGCACCGTTCCGTCAATAGCGTCATTGATGGGCAGTTCGTAACGCGTGCGCAATCGTTCTCCGCTGGTGGCCGCTTGGCGCGGAAAACCCGTGCGGTAAATTGGGAACTTGGCTGCTTGGTTCACCTTCCAGTGGCGGCCTTGGCTGCTCATTACAAAACCCGCTTCTCCCTTCTGCCCGACTACTTCGAGCGCAATGGGGTATACCCGTGATTCCCCCGCCGCTAGCTCGACGGAGAGCGGTGTGCTCCCCAATCCACTCGTATTATCATTGAGCGGTTGGATCGTTAGTTGCTGCGAAATCTTCCGGCTACGGTTATTCGTTATCGTTACCGGAATGCGTAGCTGATCACCCGTCGTAGCGTAATTCGGGACCGTAAGATCGATGGCCAGCGGTGGAGCGGTCGTGAACGTACTTTCGGCGTAAGCCAGCTGCCCCTGTCGTCCCACCCCTGCGAGAATAGTGCGAAAGGTGGTCATATTATCGTTGGTGAAAAAGCGCACGCTAGCTTGACCTTTTTTGTTGGTTTGTACCCGCGGATTCCAGTAAAGCGTCTGACGTTTATCTGCTGACGTTCGTTGACGAACGGCGGCTTGGTCGTACTGCGGTAACGCAAATTCCCGCACGGGTGAAATATAGGTTTGGTGATGGACAGAATACACCTGAAAAGTAGGTAGTTCGTCTTCCATATCCAACGCTAGATCAAAGTCGGCTCCGTAGGGAACTTCACTAATACTGGTCTTAACCGCTTGCGCTGCTAGCGAAAGGTGACTGTTCACCGTCTCTGTCCCGTGAGCTACGACTACGACTTCGTTGAGTTGTAGACCATCATCAAAGTCCGCCAGCGTATTTTCCTTGAATAATAAGTCCTCATCCGTGAATGCTGACGCATCACTGCTTCTAGTGGGCAGGTTGGGTTCGCCAGCGATAGTGGCTTCAATGGGTGTTGCCTCCAGTCCTTCTACGATTCGCGTCGGGGTTTCCTCCCACCGCTGCTGGGGTTGGAAGCGTTGGCCCGTCAGTAAGTGCGTGAAGTCAGGGGCGAGTACGGCTTCGGCTTGCAGCCCCCGGTAGCGGATTTGCAGTGGTGTTTGCCCGTTCAGAACAGTATTAGACAAATCGAAGTATCCATTCCCGTTCGTTTTTACGACGGCATTATTTGCGTTGACAATCTTAACCTCCTGGTGGCTAAGCTGCTGTCCATTGACGTAAGCTAAACCCCGCAGACGCAACTGCTCGGCGGGAAATTGTAACTTTACTCGCCAATCTTCGGGACTGGTTTGTTGCAAAACACGCCACGAAAACCGTCGCCAGCCGTGGGTGAGTAGCAGGACGTCCAGGGCGGCGTAACGCTCGGGAGCGGCCTCGGTGGGGTCGAAATAATAGTTGGGTTCGTGAATTTTTCCGCGCAATTCCCCTTGCAACAAAAACTGCGTCAATAAGTGGGGTTGTTGGTCATCCACGTAGGTGTGTTGCTTATCGTCTACTACGGCCAGGGAGAAATTGCCACTCACCGGGTGACCGTCGCTATCCGTGAGAGCCAAGTCCATTACCACTTCTTCGCGGGCGGTATAGTGTTTCCGTTCCGTCGTCATTTCGACTTCTACTTGTCGATCGGGATGCAGAAAAACGAGGCGTTCCCACACGGGTAGCATCGCATGGTCAAAGACGCTGATTTGGGCAATACCGAGCGGAAAACTGCTCACGTCAATGGACAATTCGTTATCCCCGGCTGCTAGTGACCACACCTGACAATCGACGATTTTCCCCTGACTACGCATCACCAGTTGTAGCGTTTCCTTGGCGAGTGCTCGGGCGCTCAGGCGCAGGACGTCTCCGGTGCGGTAGTTGGTTTGAAGTTGCCAATTGCCCAACAGCGGATCGGGTAGGGGATAGGTGCGTTTACCCGCTACGGGCGTATCCAAACGAGCACGCAGTGGGGCTTTGGCCGTAGCCGGAAGCAGGAAGGTGCCCAACCCATCGTGGAGACTCGTGAACGAGCTAACTGGCTCGTCCTCACGATCATAGATGGTGCCACTGATGTCAGCGGGTTCACCGCGTTGGTTGGTGGCTTTGAACGCTATTCGTGCGGGTAGTCCCTCCACCCAATCGCCTCCTGCGGGGAAAAAGCGTAGACTGATCGCGTCTAAAATGATGGGAACGGGTTTTGCTACCTGGGCTTTGTACGGTCCGTGCTGGGCCAAAACACTCAGGCGTACGTTGGTGGTACGCAAGTCGGCTGGCAGTGGCAACTCCATCGTGGCTTCGCCCACGGAATTGGTCGTAAAAGTGTGAGTCGTCCGTTTTTGATCGACGAGCAACTCCACGGTTAGTGCCGTTCGTACGAGGGGCTGATCTTGTTGGGTACGTCCGGTGAAAAAAGCACGTACCGTCTCGCCGGGGCCGTAGCCTTCCCGTTCGATGTCAAGTTCGAGGAGCAGGTCCGGTACCACGCTACGCTGGACAGTGATTGTTTTGGTAAAAATATCCTCCGCAGAGAAGTTACCCAGGTAGTTGGTGTAGGCCCGGAGCGTGTAAGTCCCCCCTTCCGCATTGGCGGGTAAGAAGAGGTTGCCCGGTGCTACGCCTTCGGTCACTTGTAGTACGCTGCGCTCCATCACCTGACCGCTGGGGCGCACTAATTCGAGCTGAATGATCTTGCTTTTGGTACTGGCGGCTTGCAGGTCTTCCCCCACCAAGTAGGCAGCCAGCCAAACGGTCTCGCCGGGTTGATAGAGTGTGCGGTCCGTGCGTAGGTACAGTTTTTCGAGGGGTAAGTGCTGTTGCTGTTGGTCCAGGGCTGTTTGCAAGCTCCGTTGCCATTCCGGTAGTGTTTGTGCTTGGCTGGGGGCGGTGATCCATCCCAGTAATACGAGGAGTAGAATAATTCGCATGGGGTGTGTTTTGGGATGTGGATGCAGGACGGATACGAATTACACAAAAAATTATAAATTATTTACCTGGTCAAATAGCCGTTTTGGCGCACGGGCCGAGTCGTGAGGTACAACAGTGTAGGGGCTGCTGTTTGCCCGGCATTTTTCTGAATTTCAACGTATAAATCACCGACATTGGGATGGGCGTCTTTACTTGCTGCCCACACTAATCTTACGCCGCAGCGCCTGAAACTCATCATCCGTTTCCCCGTCTTCGTCCCAGTCCATGAGGGTGCGGAAAGTAGCACGACCGCCGTCTCCTTTGACGATGTATTGGTAGGTCGCATCGGGTTCGATCATCACGAGCGTATCGCCGAATGCGTTCCACATGCCCTTGCCTTCGTCCATGACTTTGCCTTGCAGCGTTTCGTGTACGCGACGAAACTTGTTGTCGGGTTGAAAGTAAAATTTGGGCGGCTGCATACCGAACTGTTGCCGCCAAATTTGTTCCGACAGATTTTCCACTCGAAACGAATCTAACCCATCCGCGGAGTTGACGGCTACGTTGATTTGTACGGTTTGCCAAGTACCTTCCAGGTCTCTTTTTAATTCAAAACCACTGGCTTCCGATGGTGTCGCCGCAGTATCCGATTGGCAACCGCCGAACAATAGACTCATACTCAGGAGCAATGGGAAAATGTAATACTGAATGCTCATTATCTAGTAAGTAACGTACCTCTATGATGAGGTGATTTGATCAAGTAAAATAACGATTGATAGACTTGCTCTGCTGGTCTCCTACCTGCGGGGTGTTAACCGAGCAAGTCGTTCTACCCCTTAATCTCAAACGACTGCTTCCGCGTTTCCTTCCCCCGCTTTAGCGTCACGGTATACGTGCCGGGATGCAGGTAGTAAGCACCGTTATCGCTAGGGTCGAAATCGGGTAGTGGTTCGTCGTCTTCGAGCTGATCTTGTAGGTATTGCTGGTAGCGCGGAAACGCATCTTTGGCGTACGTCAGATCATAGTCAGCGTAGTGAATTCCGCGGGACGTGGTTACATCGAAGCGCTTAAGCTCCGGGCCGTCTTCCAGGGAAACTATCACGGTCAGTTCGCCCGCTTCCTTACTGTAAATGGGCAAGGTCAGCGACGGCTCGTTGTCACCGTACCAGCTATCCCGTCCCCACGAGCGGCTGCGTCGCGGGTGGTCCAACTCAAATAAGTGCAAGCTATTCGCCATCACTTCGGCGGTCAGTTGTTGAATCTCCCTCACTGAGCCTTTGTAGATAGAACGCCCGTGCGTGCCGAGCAATAGATCATTCTCTTCCGGATGAACTACGATGTCGTGTACGGGCGCACCCGCTAGTCCTTCCGCGAAAGCGTGAAAACTTCGCCCGCCGTCCAGCGATACGTAGGCGGCGTGGTCCGAACCTACGTACAGTACGTCTTCCCGGACGGGGTCTTCTTTTATCACGTTTAGGGTCTCCTGCGGTAAATCTCGTCCGATGATGTCCCAGGTTGCTCCGTAGTCGTCCGAGCGATAGAGCATCGCGTCCCAATTGTCCCAGCGGTAACCGTTGAGGACGAGGTAGACGCGGCCTTCCTCATGCTGACTGGCTTGGATTCGGCTCACCCACATGCCAGGGTTGAGGTTTTTGGTAATCTCCTGCCACGAATAGCCACCATCGCGCGAAATATGTACCCGCCCGTCGTCCGACCCGGCGTAGAGCAAACCGAAGCGCAGCGGAGATTCGTGCAGCGCCGTTAGCGTACCGTAGGGGACGTCGCCTTTCCGACCACCGAAAGTTAAGTCGGGGGAGATTTTTTCAAAATCGTCTCCTCGGTTCAGGGAGCGGTGGACGAAGTTAGATCCCATATACAAGACATCGGGGTTGTGCTCCGACAGGTGAATGGGCGTTTGCCAGTTCCAGCGGTAGGGGCGTTCGCCCAACTCGTGCTGCGGAGTGATGTATTTACGTTTCTCACTGGGGGTATGAATGCGGAAGTAATTGCCAAACTGAAAACCCGTGTAAAGGGTCTCATTATCCCGCGGGTCTACGGCCACCTGCATACCGTCGCCACCCATGATCATTTTATAGGGGTACTGCCCCGTTTGTTGCCAACGTTTGCCCGCTTGGTAGTTGTTCTTACCCATCCAAACGCCGTTATCCTGCAAACCGCCGTATACATTATAGGGCTGCGCGTAGTCCACGGCGATGTAGTAGAACTGGCCCACGGGTGGGTGGTTACACTTGATCCAGTTTTCGCCGTTATCGTAAGAAATGTTGATACCACCGTCGTTACCCAGAATGAGGTGGCCATCCCGATCCGGACTAATCCAGAGGGCGTGGTGATCGGAATGGACGTTTCCGGCGTTGATTCCCCGCCAATTGGCCCCGCCGTCGTCGCTGCGGATGACGGGTACGCCCATAACGTAGAGTTGCTGGGAATTGCGTGGTGAAACGCGAATCTGTCCAAAGTAGTAACCGTACGAAAAATACACATTATCGAGATAGTCGCTATGGGTTTTGACCCACGTTTTACCCCGACCCGCTAGGCGGTAGACTTCCAGCCCGATGACGGGCGTGTCAAACAGGAGACTGTTGGCGTTCTCCGTGTACTCCACCAGCGTCGCCGGGCTAATGTCCCC
>JBCDIR010000081.1:0-8113 GCA_038748735.1 Bacteroidota bacterium
ACGCAGCGGGTGAAAGAGCTGACCGACGGAGAGTTGCAGCTGACGGAAGGCGCGCTTTATCCAACGCTACACAAGCTAGAGGCCCAGGCTTGGCTCACCGTCGAAAAGACGCGGGTGAATGGGCGAGTGCGTAAGTACTATTTGCTGAGTGACCTAGGGCGGGAGCAGACGCAAGATTTACTAGCCGAATTTCGGCAATTTGTGCTTTCGGTAAACCGGATTTTTCAGTTGAAACTAGACCAATAATGACCCTGACGGAAGCGCAGTTGGCTACGGTAAAAGCCTATTTTAAACAACGGCTTTGGCAGCAAGAAAGAAGCTACGAAGAGCTGCTTGATCACTTTTGTTGTGACGTGGAGGCGTATATGCAGCGCGGGCTATCCTTCCCGCAAGCGCTACACGCTACCCAGCAGTGTTGGAATGAAGAAGAAGTGCAAAAATTGAATTTTTCCAACCAAAAATCATTAACCATGATGCACCTTTTTTCATTCGTCAGCGTACTGCTGGCTTTTTTGACTTTTAGTCCAATGAATGGTCCGGCCGTAGCGCCATTGGAACCACCGCAGGAATGTCCGTTGCAATCCGAAGAATTTAGAGAGACCGCCAGCTTTGGCGAATACTGGCATCCCCTCAAAAAACGTACACATTTCCACAAAGGTATCGACTGGCAAGCACCCATCGGTACGCCCGTTCACGCTGCTGGTAACGGCGTAGTCGTCACCGCCGAAGCCCACGATAAGTATGGTTTACGCATCATCATCGCCCACGACGAAACCTACGAAACACTCTACGCACACCTCGGCGAGTTACACGTCAAAAGAGGAGATACGGTTACCGTCGGACAGTGGATCGGTAACGTTGGGGTAACGGGGCTGACCACGGCCCCGCACCTGCACTACGAGGTACTTAAAAACGGTCAAGCAATTGACCCAAAACAGTTTCTACCGTAGGTAAAGACGCACTTTATTTTTTATTCCTAACAGGGTATCACCGTTTGGCGATGCCCTCTTTTATTTTCCGTATCTTTGCGTGCATTTTGCAAAAAGCAAGCGCCAAAAAGGATGACGAAGACGGAAAAGAATTTGGAAAGTGTACGCATGCTCGGTCTCCAGCTACCCACCGATCCGCGTTGGGTCAACCTAGCAGCAATGGACCTGGGAGAAATCCTTACCGACCATGCCTATTGCGAGCAAAAAGCGACGACGAGCTGTATTTCACTCATCCAGTCGTATCCCGAGCGGGAGGAGTTGGTCAAGGAGGTAGCACCCATTGTTACGGAAGAGTGGGGCCATTTTCGGGCCGTCCTACGCGAGATGGAAAAACGCGGATTATCCCTCGGTCGTCAACGCAAAGATGAGTACGTCAATAAGTTGCTGGCTTTCCAAAAGAAAGGCATTTCCCGTGAGGAGAAGCTGCTGGAAAAATTGCTCGTCTGCGCACTCATAGAAGCACGTTCCTGCGAACGGTTTCGCTTACTCAGCCTGCACATTAACGATGAAGGGTTAAAAGACTTCTACCATCGCTTCATGATCTCGGAAGCGGGGCATTACAAGCTCTTCATTGAATTAGCCCGCAAATATTTCGGTGCCGAACGCACCAATCAGCGTTGGCAAGAGTACTTGGCACACGAAGCCGAAATCATGAAGGAGCTGGAGTTGCGCGGTGATCGAATGCACTAAATCAATAGCGAGTAGTGAGTGGTGAGTTTTTAGCAACTCGCTACTCACCACTCACAAATCAATATTAATAATTTACAGATGAAACAAGTATTTAGCGTTGTAGCGCTAGCGTTGTTATTAGTAGCTTGCACGGGCGACGGAAGTGGCAGCGGCAAGGGGACCAGCTCATTGGACACCCAAATGGACAGTATCGCCTACGCCATGAGTAGCTTCTACGTGGAAGAATTGGGCAACTTGGGCCTCAAAGCCAGCCCCGATCAGTTGTTGGCGGGCTTGGAGCATGGCAAAACTGACGCTGCTGACCCTAACGATATGGGTATGCAAATGGCCATGATGCAATTCCAGCAGGCACTAGGCGCACGCCAGGGCGCACCCTTCACGGAAGGAGAAGAATTACCGTTCTCCATGGATACCGTTTGTTACGCCATTGCCTCCGGTTTTAGTGGTCAAATGAAGGAATACAATATGGATATTCCTGCGGATGCCTTTTACCAAGGTGCTGCCGATCAGGTGGCGGGTACGGAGAGCATGGTAGGCGCGAAGGCCGAAACGCTGCGCAATAGCCTCAACGATATGATTATGGCCAAGGTGGAGGAAGAAGCCAAGGTCGGTTCTCAGGAAGAAATTGCTAAAGGCGAAGCGTTCATTGCCGAAAAAGCGCAAGACCCGAACGTCAAAAGCACGGATAGTGGCCTACACTACGAAGTACTCAAAGCGGGCACGGGTGCTCAACCCAGCGCGACCGACCGCGTCAACGTACACTACCACGGTACGCTCATCGACGGGACGGTTTTCGACAGCTCCGTTGATCGTGGGGAGCCGATTAGCTTTGGTTTAAACCAAGTTATTGCGGGTTGGACCGAAGGGGTACAACTGATGAAGGAAGGTGCAAAGTACCGCTTCTACATTCCTTATGACCTCGCTTACGGCCTACGCGGTTCACCCCCCAATATTCCCGGTGGAGCGACCCTGATTTTTGACGTAGAACTCATCAAAATCGAAGGATAATGATGCGGCAGTTGATCGTCTTTTTGGCATTATCGGTGCTATTCGTTACTTGCAAAAAGGATACTCCGGCAGAAGCGCAGGGAACGACCACGCTCACGTCTTTGACGGACAGTGTGGCGTACGCCATGAGCTATTTTTACGCCGAAGAGTTTGCTAAACTCAACGTCAAAATGAACGCGACGCAAATGGCCGCGGGCATGAGAAATGGGCAAAGTGGGCAGGTGAGTTCCAAGGACCCCGGAGTAGTCGAGGTGATGGAACGTTTTCAAAAAGCCCTCGCTGACCGACGCTATGCACCTTTTGCCGATGGACAGGCCGTTCCGTTCCCGATTGACTCGGTCAGCTACGGTATCGGCGTTGGTTTTGGCGAGCAGATGAACGCGCAGGGTATCGTACTTTCACCCGAAGCCTATTACCAAGGTTTTGCCGATCAATTGGCGGGGATTCCGAGTAAAGTGGGGAATCGTGGCAAGGAATTGCAACAAGAGCTCAACTTTATGATCCTGGAAAAAACCGATCCGCAACAGGTCGCTAACCTACGGGCAGAGATGGCTAAGGGTACAGCTTTCGTAGCCCAAAAAGCTAAGACGACTGACTTGTTGAGTACGGCCAGCGGTCTTCACTACGAGATACTACAAGCGGGGTCCGGCGCATCGCCCGGCCCTACGGATCGCGTGACGGTCCACTACCACGGTACGCTCACGGACGGGACGATTTTTGACAGTTCGGTCAACCGGGGACAACCCGCCACTTTTGGACTGAATCAAGTGATCGCGGGCTGGACCGAAGGCGTACAACTCATGCAGGAAGGAGCGAAGTACCGCTTCTATATCCCGCAAAACCTGGCCTACGGCACTCAGGGGTCACCCCCCAATATACCAGGTGGTGCTACGCTGATCTTCGAGATCGAATTACTGAGTATCGGAGGTTGATCAGATAGAAAAACAAAACAGTAGTGGCAGTGTTTCCAAGGCGGAGATGCTGCCATTTTTGCTGGTGGACCAACCACAATCGGACCACTAATTATATAAATTTCTTAGCCATGACTAGCAGTACGTACTACCCGTTTTTTACCGCTTTCCTCTTGTTGTTTACCCTCTCGCTGAGCGCGCAAGTTATCCAGGACGATTTTGAAGGCAATGGCAATATTGAGACCTGGTTCGGTGATGATTGCGTAATAAATACGAGTGCTGCTAACCCCTCGGTGGGCGAACCAAACCCTTCGGCTACGGTACTAAGCTACCAAGATACGGGTGGGCAGTACGCCAACGTACGTTTTCAGTGGGCTAGTAATTTTCCTATGCAAGAGCGAGCTGTTTTTAGTTGCAAAGTTTACGTATCTGCCACAGGGCTGACGGGTAATCAACCGCTTCAGGTGTCGCTGAAGTTACAGGACGGAACCCAGGAACAACCCTGGGAAACCCAGACGGAGATTATTAAGTCGCTCGTCCCGGATCAGTGGCAAACGGTAACTTTTGATTTTGCGGAAGACCCCTACATCAATCTCAATGGTGGGTCGCCACCGCCGCTGCTGCGGGAAGATTTTAACCGTGTCGTCATTCAGTTTAATGGGGAGAATAATAACGACCCGGTTACGGCTTACGTCGATGATTTTTACTACGACGGTACGCCCCTAGCAGCACCCATTTACGATGCGCTGGTCTGGTCGGATGAGTTTGAAGAAGACGGGGCGCTGGATGCCACCAAGTGGTTTCCACAAACCCAAATCCCCAACGGACAGAGTTGGTTCAATGGCGAAATACAGCACTACACCGACCGCCTAGAAAATGCCTTTGTTGAAAATGGTGCTTTACAGCTAACCGCCCGACGCGAGACCTACACCAACGACGGCGTGACTAAGCAATTCACCTCGGCCAGGTTGAATAGTAAATTCGCTTTCACCTACGGTCGGGTAGAAGTACGCGCCAAACTACCGCGTGGGGTCGGAACTTGGCCCGCCATCTGGCTATTGGGGCAAAACATCACCGAAACGGGAGCTTACTGGACCCAACAAGGTTTCGGGACGACTTCCTGGCCCGCCTGTGGCGAAATCGACGTGATGGAACACTGGGGAGACAACCAAAATTTTGTGCAAAGCGCTACCCACACGCCTTCCAGTTTTGGAAATACGGAAAATAAAGGCGGACGCATACTACCCACTGCTTCCGATGAATTTCACGTCTACGGTCTCCAATGGACGCCCGAGCGACTTGCGTTTAGTGTAGACGGACAGGTACACTATATTTACGAACCAGACGTGCAAAACAGCAGTACTTGGCCCTTTGACGCGAACATGTACCTGCTGTTGAATATTGCTATCTTGCCGGAGATAGCATCTTCTTTCTCTAGCGGAGCGATGGAAATCGACTACGTACGCGTGTACCAGGAATCGTCAACAGCTACGGTGGAATTACCGGAAGAAGAGCGTCTTATGGTTTACCCAAATCCCGTTGATGATACCCTCTGGGTTACGTTTCCCACCGCAGCGGTCGGGCAATACGTTCAACTGGAATGGTACGACGGACAGGGGCGTTTACTACGGACTGAAAAGGAGTTGCTCCTTGGTCAACAGCTGCAACTGGATACGCGTAAACTCTCAGTGGCGGGGACGTATTTCCTAGTTTGTAGCTGGGGCGAGACGCGTCACCAGATTCCAATAGTAAAGCAGTGAGTAGCAAGCATATTATAGATAATGTCCAAGACCTTCATTTCGAATTTTTCGGAATGTTCGATCCCGGTAGACCGCGAGAGACAAGGACCCAAAGGATAGACTTGCCGAAGGTGGCGTGTTACCAACTCATCATTCTCCTTCTTCAACAGCTCTTTCGATGCCTCGTAGTAATATTTTTGCTATGCGGTCCCAGTTATAATAATTCCCTGCTTGCTCAAGTATATCAGCTAGATACTATCACCGAGCTGCCCGAAACCGTCCGTGAAACTTCGGGTTTGCTGTTCCGCAATGGCGTGCTCATCACCCACAACGACTCTGGCGGAGAACCGGTACTTTACGCGTTAGATACGTTGACGGGAGACGTCACCCGTGAGGTACGAATTACGAACGCCAGTAATGTCGATTGGGAGGACCTAGCGGCGGATGCTAACTATCTCTATATCGGTGATTTTGGTAACAACGTCGGTAACCGTACGGACTTGCGCATCTACCGTGTGCCGTGGTCACTGTACGAAACGCAGGACACCGTACTAGCGGATACCATCGCCTTCGCTTATGCGGAGCAGACGGACTTCAGTGATCAGTATTTGCAGCACCGTTTTGATGCGGAAGCGCTTATTGTGGTAAACGATTCTTTGCATTTACACACTAAAAACTGGATAGCGGATACCAGCTACCGCTACCAATTGCCGATAACCCCCGGTAGTTATACCGTCACCGCTGATCTTAGTTGGCAAGTTCCGGGCCTGATTACCGCTAGTAGTTGGTCCGCCAACGAGGCGGCTTTACTCCAGACGGGCTACAATATTCTCGGACAAGCCTTTGTACTCGATGAGGTGGACGGAGTGCGTAACGTGTGGTTACCTCCTTTGCAGGGTTCGCAAAAAGTAGAGGCGATTGCGTGGTCTTCCCCCAGTAGTGCTTTTTTGACGACCGAAGCAACGGGTACCCTTCCCGCCCGTTTATACCGACTGACCATTGACCGAACCGTAGGAACCGTAGAGGGTTTGACCGAGCTAAGTTGGCGAGTTTATCCACAACCCGCGAGTACCTGGCTACGCGTCGAAGCAACGGAACCAATGGTTGATTACACGCTTTACGATGCCACAGGGCGACAAGTGCTACGCACCCGCACCAATCCCGTAGACATTTCTGTGCTGTCCAGTGGCCACTACGTTTTGTTGGTACGAACGAAAACGGGTCAGCAGTTACAACGGCAAGTAGCCATATTTAGACCGTGATAGCTTACGCTAGAAATCAATCTTGCGACCCCGCTTGCGCTCCGCTTCGCGGAGTAGAATCTTGCGCAGCCGGAGACTGTTGGGCGTTACTTCTACGTACTCATCGGCTTGGATAAATTCGAGGGCTTCCTCCAAGGTAAACTGACGCGGTGGTACGATGCGGTTTTTGTCATCCGCACCCGCCGAACGCATATTGTTCAGTTTTTTGGTCTTCGTAACGTTGACGACCAAGTCGTTCGGACGGCTGTTTTCGCCGATCACCTGACCTTCGTAGATCTCCGCTCCGGCGGGGATGAAGAAACGACCGCGGTCCTGCAAGTTATTGATAGAGTAGGGGATCGCCTTGCCTTTTTCCATGCTGATGAGCGAACCGTTGATGCGTCCGGGAATGTCTCCTTTGTGGGGTTGAAATTCTTTGAAGCGACTCGTCATAATAGCTTCCCCCGCCGTAGCCGTGAGCATATTAGAACGTAAGCCGATCAAGCCGCGGCTGGGAATTTCAAACTCTAAAATCACCCGCTCGCCCTTAGGAGTCATGCTGAGCATGATACCCTTGCGTTGCGTGATCATATTAATGGCGGTGCCGCTAACGTGTTCAGGCAGGTCAATGGTGAGTTCCTCAATGGGTTCGTGGAGCACACCGTCAATGCGCTTTTCGATGACTTGTGGTTGCCCAATCTGTAACTCGTAGCCCTCCCGGCGCATCGTCTCGATCAGTACCGACAAGTGCAGTACACCCCGACCGTACACCTTGAAAGAATCCGGTGTGTCCGTAGGCTCTACCCGCAGTGCTAGGTTGCGCTCCAGTTCTGACTCCAAGCGGTCTTTGATGTGGCGGGAGGTCACAAACTTACCTTCCTGACCAAAGAAAGGCGAGTCATTGATGTTAAAGGTCATGCTCAACGTCGGCTCGTCGATGGCGATAGTGGGCAAGGCTTCGGGGGCTTCCACATCGGCGATGGTGTCACCAATGTCGAAACCTTCCACGCCGAAGATCGCGCAGATGTCACCGGCTTGTACTTCGTCCACTTCCTTGCGGCCAAAGCCTTCGTAAACGTAGAGGTTACGCGCCTTGTGCTTCTCAATCTTGCCGTCGCGCTTCACCAAGCTGACTTGCTGGTTGGTTTTGAGCGTACCCCGGCTGAGGCGACCGATGGCGATACGACCAATGAAGCGCGAATAGTCAATACTCGTAACCAACAATTGCGTGTTCCCTTCAACTATCGTTGGGGCGGGTACGTGCTCCAAGATGGCATCCAATAAAGGTAGAATATTATCGTTTTGCTCTTCCCAAGTGGTATTCATCCAGCCGAATTTGGCGGAACCGAAAACCGTAGGAAAATCAAGTTGCTCTTCCGTTGCCCCCAGCTCAAACATGAGATCGAAGACGGCCTCCTGCGTTTCTTCGGGCGTGCAGTTGGGCTTGTCCACCTTATTCACCACAACGATGGGGCGCAAGCCCAGTTCTAAGGCTTTACCCAGCACAAAACGGGTTTGCGGCATGGGACCTTCAA
>JBCDIR010000082.1:0-8047 GCA_038748735.1 Bacteroidota bacterium
TAGCTTTACGGCTCCCGGACAAATCGTGACGCTCGACGGAACAATCATCTTTTGCCGTAGCATGACGTGGACGCCGACCCTCGTAGCGGCCTTCACTCCTACCCTATTCGGCGACGCTAATGTGACGATGAACGTTTTTGGCTCATTGCAACTCAATCCGAACATGAACTACGATTTTGCTGGTCGCATCGTTTTCAGTGGAGCCGCAACGGATAATACGGTAGACTTTACTACTTTCACGGCGGCCCAAGACGTGATTTTCGACGGTACGGGTGCTTGGGAACTGCAAACCTTCCTACGGGTCGACAGCCTCGTGGCGTTCAACGAAGGTACGCTGAATACCAACGGACGCTCCGTCGAATGCCAGTATTTTCACAGCTTGGGGACGGCCAACCGCACTTTAAACTTGACGGGCCCCACGGGAGGCAGCGCGCTGGCTATTTCGGGACCTAGTTTTGACCCCATCAATAGTGGAAACGCGGATGATTTAGTAGTTCCACTGCGTATTACAGCCACGAATTTGACCCTGAGTGCCGAAGGTTCTCAGATTATCTTGATTGACCCCACGGCACAAGTATGGTTGGAAGAACCGGGCACATTAGCTTTCAATGAGTTAGTACTCGCCGCCTTTACTGGTTTTTCTCAAGTCCTGCACCGTACGAGCACGGGTGGCACGGAAAACTACCCGACAGTTTCCTACAATTCTATCTTAGCGCTACACGGCACCTACTTTGGCGGTAGCCCTACCATTAATAACCTTGACCTCTTTCCGGGTTTTACCTATTCTTTCGAAGCAGGCCAAACCTTCACTTTCGACGCTATCCAAGCCTTCGGCAGTTGTCTACAACCTTTAGCTATTGAAGCTTTCCCCGTGGGAAGCCCAGCTTTTTTCACAACGGATGACAATATCTTCCTGGACGGTATCAGTCTGCGCGACATCCACGCGCAGGGGACGGGGACGTTCACGGCCAATGAGGTCGTTGACTTGGGTAATAACGATGGCTGGAATCTACTGCCACGCGACTCGGATGATTTCTACTGGGTCGGTGGCACGGGTAACTGGGACGACGTGGCGCACTGGTCGCTGAGTAGCGGCGGACCGAGTGCAGGTTGTTTACCTACCGCCATCGATGATGTCTATTTTGATGTCAACTCGTTTGACGGTCCCGGGCAGATTACTACTATTAATGTGACCAATGCCTACTGCCGCTCCATGTTTTGGACCGACGTGACCAATATGCCTATCCTGGACGGTCCGCTGGAAAATAGTCTGAACATTGGTGGCTCGCTGACTTTTTCGCCCGACATGCAGCACACCTTCGCCGGGGATTATTATTTCAATTCTTCCCTTACGGGCAATACCGTCACCAGCGCGGGGCTGCCGTTCAATAACAGTGTACTTTTTACGGGCGTAGACGGTGAATGGACGTTGCAAGACGATCTGTACGTACAAAACAGCCTCACCTTCGACGGTGGAACCTTGCGGGCGGGTGGTAACCGTATGGAGGCTAACCGCTTCATTTCGGAGACCAACACCGTGCGAACATTAGACCTAACGGATGCTTATCTGTTTATCACCAATCGCTTCAATTTTCCTGGTCTCATTCGCATTACTACGGATAATTTAACGGCTCTGACTGACAATTCGACGGTCGAATCCGCCGGGGCGTTTTCCAATCTAGTGCGTTTACAGGGCAGTACGCCGATTACCTTCAACGTCATGCGTATGACGGCGGCGGAGGTCAACTTTAATATCCTCATTAATGGAACGGGCAGTCCGTTGCAGGTGGATTCGATCTTTTTTGAAAATCCCGCGCGCATCAATGGCAACAACGCCTACAACTACGTGTACCTAGCGCCGGGTATTCGTACCCAGTGGTTATCGGGTACTACGCACACGATTGGTACGCTGGACCCCGACGGTGATTGCGAACTAGGCCCCACCATCATCCGTACGGACGTAGCCGGACAAGCGGGGACTTTCGTCATTGACCAAGACCAGACGTTCGACCGATTGTTAGTCCAAGATATACAGCAAAACGGTAGTGGTCAACTGACGGCCAACAACTCCTTTGACGGGGGTGGCAACGTCAACTGGACCTTCAACACGGGTGGTGAGCGCACCCTCTACTGGGTCGGTGATTCGGGCGACTGGAAAGACCAAGCCAACTGGTCACTTAGCTCGGGCGGACCCGGTGGCGAGTGTATTCCAACCCCCATTGACGACGTAATTTTTGATGCCAATTCCTTCGATGGAAATCCTACGGAAGAAGTAACCAACGGTGTCTTTTTTGAAGAGGCGCTCTGCCACAACCTGACGGTAAGCTACGCTGCGGGCACCACCATTACCTTACGGTTGTACACCATTAGTGTATACGGCAGTATTGATATTCAAGCCGAGGTCGACTGGCCCACCTTCGAGTGCTATTTGCGCGGGGATGACAACCACACACTCCGCAGTAACGGTACAGTTTTTGATGCCGTTTATTTTAATGGTTTAGGAACGTACGATTTGCAAGATGCCTTCGCCGCCGATCGTATTTGGTACTACAGTGGCACCTTAAACACCAACAGTGAAAATATGACCCTAGGGCGTTTGGTGGCAGTCAATCAGCAGCCGAGCACCCTCAACTTAGGGGATAGCTATATCACCATTTCTGACGCGGCGCCGAATACGTTTGCGGCTCCGCTGGCTGTGCGTAATCCTAACTTAAATGTCAACGCTGGTAATTCTATTTTCGAACTAACCAATGCTCAAACGGGCGTCATCATTGATTATCCGATAGCTTTGAATCGGTTAATGTGTAGCAATAATAATGGCACGGCTCGTCTTATGTGTATGGGCACGCAATTTCAGCGTATTGACTTCGCCGGAAATGGGGAAATTGCGGGAAATTTGGTGACCGATTCGCTCTTCTGCGCGCCTGGTAAGGCGTATATATTAGAGAGCAATCAGACCCAAATCGTCAACGAGTATTGGCATATCTTGGGAAATAACTGTACACCTATTTCCCTTAGTGCTAGCAGTCTCGGTACGTCAGCAACCGTCAGTATGCCAACGGAGGCCATCGTTCGCGCGGATTTCATCCAAATGCGGGACCAAAACGCTACGGGTGGCGCAGCTTTCAACGCGGGGGCGGGCAGTACCGATATTGCCAATTCTAATCAAGGTTGGGTATTTGAAACGGCTCCCGAGTTTATTGACGTGGGCTTTCTAGGCGAAGACGTAACACTCTGCGGTGGATCGACTACGCTGGATGCGTACAACTTTTCGGACGGCGAAACCTATTCGTGGCAAGACGGTTCAGTCAACCCCACCCTCACCGTCGATCAATCCGGTGAATACAGTGTAACGGTTACTTTCGCCACCAATTGCGAAATTTCGGATGCGATCAACATCACGACCGCTTCCGATTTCGTCGTTGACCTAGCTGATGATCCCAGCATTTGCGATACGGATGAGTTAATACTCGACCCGATGGTAGGCAGTTCGAACGCCACTTATTTGTGGCAAGATGGCTCGACCGATCCGACCTTTACGGTGACCACTAGTGGAGAATACTTCGTCATCGTAGACGTAGACGGCTGTACGGCGAGCGACACCACCCAGGTAACAATAAATGCTAGCCCTGCGCTAGACCTAGGCCCCAATCAGAGCGCTTGTGCGGGTGAAACAGTCACGTTGATGAGTAACGTCAGTGCCGACACCTTCGAGTGGCAAGACGGCTCGGCCAACGATAACCTCAGCGTTACCAATACGGGATTATACTGGCTGGAAGCGACTGCCAATGGTTGTAGCGCGCGGGACACCGTCGAGGTTACTTTCTTGGACGTAGCGGCCGTCGATTTAGGTTCAGATACGCTCTTATGTGACCAGGCTAGCTTTACACTTATGTCTAATATTACCGGAGCAGACTACGAGTGGCAGGACGGCAGTACCACCGATTCCTTCGTCGCTACCACTAGCGGCGCATACGCCCTGACAGTGACCAATGGCATCTGCTCGGCTAGCGACACCATTAATCTTACTTTTCAAAATAATCCAAACTTAAATTTACCCACGACCGTAACCGCTTGCACGGGGGAAACGGTAACACTCAACGCGCCAGCGGGCGCAGACAACTACGCCTGGAGCGATGGCGATACGGACGCGGACTTTTCTACGATGACAGCTGGAATTTATGATCTAGCAGTGACTTTCGGGCAGTGCATACGCAACGACACAACGGAGGTGATTTTCAATAGTACACCTACGATCAATGACCTCGGGGCCGATACGACTTTGTGCCCAAACGAAACGCTAACTTTGACCGCTATGACCGACGCGGGGGACCTTACTTGGTCGGATAGCTCGACGGGGAACACCTTAACCGTGACCACGGCGGGGCAGTACAGTTTCACGGCAAATAACAACGGTTGCACCGCAGCGGATACGATCAACGTCAGCTTCGCTACCACGGGTGCGCTCGATTTGGAAGCGGAATATACTGCTTGTGCGGGAACGACCTTCAGTGTTACTACCATGGTTGCAGCGGATGCTTATGACTGGAGCAACGGCGATACCGGACCAACTTTTACTAGTACAGAAAACGGTACGTATACGCTGATTGCTGACTTTGGAAATTGTAGCAGTACGGCCACTTTTGAATTAGCGTTCATCACGCCCCCCGACCTCGACTTAGGTTCCGACCAAACACTTTGCGCGGGGACCAGCGTGACGTTAGCTGCAGGTACGCCGGGGACGTGGCAAGATGGTACGTTTGCTAGTAACTACGAAGCTACTGCAAGCGGCCTGTACACCGTCGAGGTGGGTAGTGGTGACTGCACGAGCCAGGATAGCGTCCTACTGACTTTCCTTGCGGCGACGGATTTCAGCCTCGGCGAAGACCAGACAGTCTGCGAGAGTGACAGCCTTATTTTGAGCATTCCCGACGCGTTACAAGTCCTTAGCTGGGACGACGGCAGTGTAGATAGCAAACGCACCATCAGCGAAACAGGGGTTTATTTCGTAGCCCTCAACGACGCTAATAACTGCCCCATCAACGATACGATTGCGATCAACTTTGCGGCTCTACCCACCCTTGACCTCGGTCCGGACACGACGATTTGTGACAACCAATTCTACACCATCACCGCCCAAGCGCCACTAGGGACTATCACTTGGCCGGATGGGAGTACGGGTAGCAACTTTCAGGTAGCGCAAGGCGGCACGGTAACGGCCTCGGTCGATAACGAAGGCTGTATCAACCAAACTAGCGTAACGATTACCCAAGAAGAATGCACCCTATTTCAGGCTTTTGTGCCCAACATTTTCTCGCCCAATGACGACGGTACTAACGACACGTTTTTTCCGCAGTTTCCCCCGTCGGTAAACGTCATTTCCTACGAGTTGCAAATTTTCGACCGCTGGGGAAGTCAACTGTTCAGCAGCACGTCACTGGACACGGGCTGGGATGGCCGCACGCGGGGACAGCTTCTGCCGGCGGGTGTATACGTCTACTTCATCAATGTGACCTACGAGGATGATCTGGGTATAAATACCGAAGTGATTAAAGGGGATGTGAGTTTATTGCGGTAGCAAGGATTCGTCTCCGCTGCGCCCTGATTGTGGTAGCAGTAGGACGGTTAGGAGCGTTGGCAAGCAACTTGAAAATGCTTGCCAACGCTGGTCTATTCCGGCTAATATTAGCAGCAGCCTATGACTACGATCATACCTACCTAATCACCTTGCAACTCCGCCAAGTCAATCACGAAACCACGGACATCGTAACGTGATTTGAGATTTTCCTGGTAACGCTGCGCATACTTAAGATCGTCGAAGGGGCCGAGGATGACTTTGTACTGGCTGGTACCGTTGGTCCCCGGCTCAATGTTAACCATGATATTATCAAACCATTTAGCCTGGAGTTCGGCGACGCGTTGAAGGACGTTTTCGTAGTTGGAAAACGACCCCACTTGCACACCGTACTTGACTTCACCCACGGGTTTTTCAAGCGTGATTTTGTACAGACCGTAGGGCGAAAAATCCTTACCAACGGGGGCAAAGCGGTCATTGGACGAGCGGGTCTCGGAGGTGACCTCACGAGCTGGGGTAGTCGACTCCGCCGGACGAATCTTTTCTGGGGTTTCGGTGCGAGTATCCGCACGTGGTGCGGGGGTGGGTTCAGGGGTACGTTCGGCGAGTTGCTCCGGTGCGGGCCGTTCAACGGCAACGGGAGGAGTAGCGTCGTAGCTGCGGGGAACTTCTTCCACTTCGGGGGCGTCGCGGACAACTTCACTAACGGGCGGCGGCGCAGTACCACCGCTGACGACGTCAATCCGCACTTCGACGGGTTCCATATCTAAAATGCCGAGGATGCTCGCCGCCCGGCGCGATAGATCGACAATGCGGCCACGGATGAAGGGTCCTTTGTCAATCACCTTAACCACTACTGATTTTTTATTATCTAAACGCGTGACGCGCAGGCGGGTACCGTAAGCGTGGCGCTTGTGGGCACAAGTGAGTTCGTCCTTATCGTAGGTATCGCCGTAGGCAGTGGTGCGCCCCTCGAAGTCGTCAGAGTAGTAGGAGGCCAGGCCGAAGTCTTGGGCCGGGAGAATGGCGCAGATGAGCAGTAGGACGAGACAGGATAGGAATTGTTTCATGGTTATATTGGATTACATGATACTAATAGGGGACTGATGCTGACGGGGACGCATTGCAATGGGTCCTTACGTTACGTTTGGTATTTTGCTGCGTAAAATACCTTGTGAGGCATCTACACAATAGTTAGGGTTGTATCGGACAAGCGATGTGGAGCAGTGACCTCTCGGCTCAGCCGAGAGACAGCCCACAGGGCCAACCTGCCTGCGCCGTGCCGTGCCTGGCAAGCAGGGCGATCAGCGCGCTGCGTAACGTAGCGACCACGCCTCAAGCGTGGATGGCCCCAAAACAGCCCATCATCAAGACGAATATCGGCTAAAAATACCGAGTTTGCTAATTCCTTTATAGAATGCTTGTGCCGTGCGTTTTATTGCCAATGACGCTTAACGACAAAAAAGAACGATTTTGTCCGTAAAAATCAAACTATTTAGACCGTGAACCGTTACCTTTGTACTTGCATTAGTAACTTAGATTCAATCTAAATAGACAGAATGGGAAATCGTTTGATTTACTTGGATAACAATTCGACCACGCCCGCCGACCCGCGTGTGGTAGAAGCTATGTTACCCTATTTTTATGAAGTACCCGGCAACGCTGCTAGCCGCAATCACCCTTTTGGGTGGGCTGCCGAAGAAGCTGTGGACTACGCCCGCGAGCAGATCGCAAAGTTGATTAATGTATCTCCCAAAGAGATCATTTTCACGAGTGGTGCAACTGAATCCGATAATTTGGCCCTCAAAGGTGTGTACGAAATGTACAGCCGCAAAGGGGACCACATCATTACGGTAAAGACCGAGCACAAAGCGGTATTGGATGCCTGTCAGAAGATCGAAAAGTTGGGCGGTCAAGTGACGTACCTTGACGTAGACAGCGACGGACTCATCAATCTTGAGGAATTAGAAGCTGCCATCACGGATAAAACCATTTTGGTGTCGGTGATGTGGGCCAATAATGAAACGGGTGTCATTCAGCCAATGAAAGCCATCGGTGATATTTGCGCCAAACACGGTGTCCTCTTCATGAGTGACGCGACGCAAGCGGTGGGTAAAATTCCCGTAGACCCCAAAGAAGTAGGCGTACACTTAATGGCCTTCACGGGACATAAAATGTACGGTCCGAAGGGTGTCGGTGCACTGTACGTGAGCCGTAAGAATCCCCGCGTCAAGGTAACGGCGCAGTTAGACGGTGGTGGCCACGAACGCGGTATGCGTTCGGGTACGCTGAACGTACCGGGTATCGTCGGGCTGGGTAAGGCTGCCGAAATTGCGCGCGAAGAGATGCACGCCGATAACGAGCGCTTAGCCAAATTGCGCGACAAGCTGGAGAATGCCTTGCTCGAGCAATTAGAAGAATCTTACGTGAACGGCAGCCAGGAACACCGGATGCCACACGTGACCAATATCA
>JBCDIR010000083.1:0-8018 GCA_038748735.1 Bacteroidota bacterium
GAGCGTTCCCGTACCGTTACCGCCCGTTACGGCTGCTACGAGTTGAATATCCATCACGTCGGTCGTCAAACAAACGGGGTCAACCGAAGATACATCTACCGTGATAACCGGGCAGTTTTGCGCCTGACAGGTAAAAGTAGCCGAGCTATTACCGCACGCGCCACCGCCCTCGGCAGTCACCTCAATGGTTACGGATTCTTCGGCTTGAAGTCCCGTGACGGTGAAGGTTCGGTTGGCTAAGTCGGGGGTAGCCACCGCATCCGCCGGAATACTGGTTACGTTGACCTGATAGCCGGTTGCGCCGGGTACTTCGGGCCAAGTAAAGATAACGGAAGTCACCGTTGGTGTACAACTGATGACGGGTTCCGCCAATGGATCGTCTACCGTGATACTGAGCGTAGCCGTATTGCTCACACAGCCATTTTCCGTGACGGTGACGGTAACGGTCTTCGGTCCGCTGGCGGGCCAACTGACGGTCTGGTCCCCGCCGCCCGTGCCGGGGGAGGCGTCGCCACCGTTGAAGTTCCAGGCGTAGGTAGCGCCCGCCCCAGCGGTTCCCGTAAAGGAGATAACCGTCGCTTGGTCAGTACATACGGTAGTACTCGTTGCGGCTAGAGCGGCTACTGGCGTGGCAAAGACATTTACCGTAGTCGTCTGTTCTCCAGAGCAGTCTCCTTCCGTGTAAGTAGCCGTGATTGTATGCGTACCCGCACCCGCTGCGTTGGGGTCAAATTGGTTACCCGTTACGCCGGGCCCGCTCCAAGTGATAGTACCGCCGCCACCGCCGCCACTAGCCGACGCATTCAAGGTCACGGCAGGACTGCCAGCCGTCAGGCAAATAGCATTCAGTGGCGTAATATTGATGTTAAAAGTCGGACAGTCAAGAGCCGAACAGGTAACTTCCGTAGAAGTAACTGGTCCACAAGCGTTATTCGTATTGGCCGTGACGCTGATCGTTACGGACTGCCCCGGGGCGAGGTCGTTTACCGTATAACTTTCGCCCGTGAGCGTACCGTTGGACGGGCCACTGATAGTATTGATCGTATAGAAGGTAGCTCCACTGACGGGTGGCCAAGTGAAAGTAGCGGAATTGACCGTTGACGTACCACAACTCACCATCGGTGCGCTAATGGGACCGACTACACTCACACTCTGCGTTGTTTGAGTAGACGAACAACCGTTTTCGGTTACCGTGAGGGTAATGGTTCTCGTTCCGGGGGTCGTCCAAGTAAGGGCTTGTGGACCTTGAACCATGCCACCAGGGTTAGCGGAGCCGCCATCAAAGTCCCAATTGTAGGTGGCTCCCGCAGCTGCAGTTCCAGTATATTCGACAATTACGGGATCATTGATACAAATGGGTCCCAGGTCACTCACCTCAAAAGAACTGGTGGGCGTATCGTTCACTTCAATATCAATAGTGGTCTCGTACGGACAAGAACCGTCGGCACTCGTATAAGTCAACGTGATCGTATTATTGCCCACGTTGGCGGCGGTGGGATTGAAGGTTCCCGTCGCCGTATTCGTAATACCCGGACCACTCCAACTAGCCGTACCACCAGGAGCATCCGTGCTAAAGCCAAGGGTAATACTACTTGCACTTCCAGCGCGGCAAATCGGATCAACCGGGTCGATGTCCAATTGAATTACCGGACAGGAAGCCGTGCTACAAGTTTGCGTAGCCACCTCCACCGGACATAAATCAGCACCAATAGGTTGTACGGTGATGGTCACGCTGGTATTGGGCGTAAGATCATCAACAATGAAATCAGTACTGAAGACCGGGAAAGGATCACCACCATCAATAGAAATTTCGTATTCCGTAGCTCCATCCACGTCAAACCAGGAGAATTCGATGAAATCAGGTTGGGGAGTACCACAAATGATGTCCACGGGTGGTTCGGGCGTAGTAACGCCTACGTTAACGGATACGTTTTCTGCAGTACAGCCATCGAAATTAGTGACGTCAGCCTGGATGGTCGTAAATTCGTTTATGGTGACGGTAATAGGATTATCGCCAGCGGGTCCCGCTCCCATCCAGTCGATTTCGTTGATATTGTCAGAGGGTGTAACGGTGACCGTAACGTCTTCCCCTTCGCAGACAGTTACTGAACTAGGTACCAATTCTACATCGGGGGCCGGATTGATAGTAACTTCAATATCTCGTCTACCCATACAGCCGTTTTCGTCGGTACCAACCACCTCGAAGTCATAGGAACCGGGAGGGAAATTATCCAAATCACGGGGGTTGGGTTCGCCCGCAAAATCAGTCCATTCGTAGAAGCCGAAGGGACCCGCTCCTTCTGCGGAAAGCGTAAGCACCGCATTTTCGCAAGCGGAGCCGCTTTCGGTGATTGTAATATCTGGTAGTTCGTGAACGGTTATTGGCAGTTGGTCGGTAGCCGTACAGCCGTTTTCGTCGGTGGCGGTTACTTGAATAATCGTACTCAGTAGGAGGTCAGCAAAAAGTTCTTGGTTATTGCCCAACACCTGTCCGGTATTGAGATCCACCCACTCCCAGCTTTCGGCGTCGGTGGCGTCCAGTTCTAATTCTAAATCGAGGCAGACCTCATCATTACCGTAAATTTCTACGCTAAAGTCGACGAACTGCACATTTACAGTAGCGGATTGAGCCTCGCAACCATCCACGGTTACGTCGAGGGTGTAATTACCAGCATCCGGTACACTTACGGTTTGTCCAAAGTAAGTCGCTCCGCCGGGTCCTGACCATTCGTAAATTTCCGTACCACCACTGGGGTCAACGCTGCCTTCTAGTGTGGCCGTTCCACCGGGGCAAGGGAGGTTGACGACGTCGATGATGGCTTGAGGTTGGAAAAGGTCGTCGACAACAACGGGATCTTCTGGCGAAGGTGTACAACCCGTTGCCACATTAGTGGCCAGCACCGTGTACTCTCCAGCACTTAAATCATTATCGGTAGTAACAACACCAGAGCAACCGAAACATTCGTAGACTACACTTCCGGTCTCATCAAGAACAATAAAATTAAATACTTCATCAGGGTCAAATCCTCCGTTTCCTTCTATTTCGAGGTAGGCATCATCAGCGTCAGGGCAAGACATCTCAAACACATCTACCAACGGAGGGTCATCATCACAACATATAGCAGTTGCAAAAGCCCCCAAAGGCTCCGAGCCACCCTCAATTACATTACAAGAATTTCCAGTATATGATCCTGTTTGACCGTCCGTGTAGATCCGGAAAATAACGGACAGATCCTCACCCGTGCTAATATTTGGACACTCTTGGACTGTTAGGTCAAAACAAAATTCGATTGCGTCACCACACGCCCCTAGATCATCTCCCCAATTATTACCAGGGTCTCCGTCATTAGCACTACCACCTGTATTGCAACTGGCATCATCATCTATCCCCGCCGCCGAGTCATAGGCAAAGCCCGGACCAAATGGTCCATCGCCAGCGTTAGCGCAACTTTCCCAACTTTCGTACCAACTCCACTGCCCGGAGCCATCGCAAGAACTGACGTTTCCGGGTATCAATGAGCCGATGTCCCATCCATTGCCGAACTCAAATTCTACGGAATGAATCCATTCTATACTATTCGTCACCTCCCACTCGACCGTCAAACAGACTTCCACTTCTTCTCCAGAATTGTAATTTCCATTTACGGGAGGAGGACTCAATTCCAATTCATAACCAGCCGTACAATTATTACAATCTAAGGTGGAGGTTATTTCCAAAACAAAATCGTCGAAGTTGTCAATTTGTTCTGGTCCTACGGCAACGTAGTAGGTTTCTCCCGGAATAGTATTGATTTGTAATGAAAATGCTCCACTGGCCTCACCACATCCTCGTGGGATTAAAAGACTACAAGATCCATTGGTACTAGAGAAGGTATATAAGGCTACCCCACTCGCAGCACTAGCGGCACTAATTATTGTAGTGGTACCGGTAGCCTCGAAAAAAAACCAGACCTCGTTGACGGGAGTATTGGCACCATCGCAACCTGGAAAAGGAGAGGCAACTGTCGCGTCAATGTTATCAAAACTCACTGTGTTCACCTCCGTTGTGACAGAAGTTGAGTTCACACATGGTGATATTGGTGTAAGTACTATTTCTTCCGCCCCCGAACAATCATCGTTGAACGGCTGAGCCGATAAAATAGTAGTAATTGATAGTAGAAATAATAGTGTACATGCTCCTCGCATAAGAACCCTTTTTGCCGAACGTTGGAGCTTGTCCACCTAACAATAACGCGACGGAGCTATCACCAGGGTAATAGACTCCATTAGTAGAGCACGACAATATTTACGGGTAGTTAAATGTAAAGTTGAATGCAGCCGCCGTCTAATTAGCTTGATTCTAGTAATCATTTACTGCTTTACGCAAAAATTCATTGAGCATGAGTTTTTTACGTACATCAAACTAAGTAAATTAATCAGCCATTGCTACCAATAGTAATAAAAACGAAGGGTCTCAGGGTGTAGGAAGGACAACTCCTAATGTGTTCGTAATCGTTTAAAATTTTCTCACTGAATTTTCAGCTTTTTTCTAACTCCAGCGCCAAAGATAATTTATTTTGGCCAAAATGCTTTTTGAACCCTATTAAGGTTAGTCAAATGGTAGACTGGTCTTAAATTATTCTTAATCTTAGACGCATGCAGCACGAACGGTCACCTATTATTACGCTCTGGGAGAACCCCGCTTGGGTCATTTTACTCAGTTTTTTGGCCTTTTCGTTTTTTATGGGCGTCGGCAGTGTGTTAGCCGCGCAGGTAAGTGCTTTACTCGGCGTAGATATAATGGCCGTACTGAGTGGGGAAAGTGAAATTGCCCTTGGTCCCGAAGAGCGCCAAGCCATCCGCTGGGCCAATATGGTCTCCCACTTGATCATCTTTACACTGACGAGTGTGCTCATGGCGGGTCTCATTAAAGATCGGGGAACGCTCGCTAATTTCTTCCGACTCGACCGTTTTCCCGGCGGCATACTACTTGGTTGGGCGATCCTGACGCTATTACTGGGCTTGCCGGGCATTCAACTCATCAACTGGTTGAATTTGCAGATTCCCTTACCGGAAACCTTGCAGCTACTCGAAAACCAACAGGGCAGCCAACTGCAAGTACTCATCCAGATGGAGAGCTTGCGCGAGTTTTTGACTACTTTCCTCATTGCGGCCATCGTTCCGGCGGTGGGAGAAGAGCTGTTCTTCCGTGGATTATTACAGCCCCAATTTCAAAAGTGGTTCTCCTCTCCTATCGTAGCTATTTGGTGTACCGCTTTTTTATTCTCCGCCGTACACATGCAGTTTGCGGGCTTTTTTCCGCGCTTTATGTTGGGGGCATTCCTAGGGTACTTGCTGTACTGGAGTGGGTCTTTGTGGCTACCCATCCTCGCTCACCTCGTTTTCAATGGTTTACAAATAGCGGTGTCTTACTGGAAACCGGACCTTTTTGAGGAAGCAGAGGAGGTCGTTTTCGGCTGGACAGAAGCAGGGATTGGCTTAGTGAGTCTAGCGCTCGTCTTTTTGTTGCTGCCCAAAATCCGCGATGCAGGTTGGCGTACAACTGACTTAGTGTAGTGGTTTTTCGGTGGTATGGTGGTGCGGTTGTCGGTGGTCGGTGGTTCGGTTGACGGCCTGAGTAACGAGACGGCATCCTCCTACCTACACCAAAAACGAGGTACAACGCAGCAATACCACTACCGCGCAGCACGCTCGTATACTCGAATTAGATACGCGTACCAACTCACACCGATGACGTAAAGCACCACCGTAAACATAAAAATGCTACTGTACGCCCAATCGGCTTGTCGCAAAATAGAAAACAACCAAGTGGACACGAACCAACTGCCCGACCAAATGGAGGCGTTTAGCGCGGCCATAATTTCTTGGTTGCGTTCGCCCACTAGGTACATCACCAGTTCTGACGCCATTGGGGAAGCGGCACTCATCAGGGGTTGTCGGGCTACGTAGCAAAAACCGGCCAGCCAGACGGCCCCAGCCCAGGGTTTGAGCCATTCCGTAGCGGCTAAGCCGAATAGTGCCACAATGGCCAAAGACTGAAACAGCGTAATGGCCACTTTGTACCCAAAGCGCCGACGAATCGTTGGCATTAGCAGCATCACAAAAATGACCAGTAACCAAGTCGCCGAGCCAAAAGCCGCAAACGTCTCCGACGAAACCCCGTGAACGTGCAAAAAGAACAAATTGATGACCGGAATGGTGAAGCCCGCGCCAGTGGCAATCAAGAAAGAGGGGATACTCGCCTTCAGAATGGTCGCCCAGTCGTAGCCCGTACGGACTTTGCGAAGAGGTATAGGGGTGGAAGTGTTTTCCTCTTTCGGTAATTGCGTCAAGCACCAAATACCCACCAGTAGCGCCAGCGTAGCCAACAGTTGAATCGTCGAGCGCTCCGTTACCCAACTACTGACGGGAGACAGTACCGTATAGAGTGTTCCGGTAATAAAAATTGTCCCCCCCAGCGATAGAAACGACAGCGAAATCGCCTCCGAATGCTGCTCGCGCGGCACGTTGAGCAAAATGTACGGTAGAATGGATACTTGGACAAATAAATAACCCATCCCCCACAGGCCCGCCAGCACGTAGACCAGCGTAGTGTAATGCACCCCGACAGCCCACACCAGCAGGTGCGCCAGTACTCCCGTAGCTAACACGGCCACCCAAAAAAACGGGCGTAGCCGCCGACCTTTGATGTACAACCCCAGCGGAAACGCCAACAAAAACACCGCCAGGAAACGGTACGATAACACTTCTGCTACTTCGTAATCGGCGTAGCCCTCCGCGCTCATGTAATAATTGAGTAACAGAAAAAAAGCGGAGTTCACACTTTGTACAGCGTACTGTGCTCCTAGTGCTAGTTTAACGTTGCGCCCGAGGGCGCGGTAGCGGTTTAAAATTTGTTGCAAGCGGTTATTTTTTGTCTACAACAATTGCTAACAGCTTGGGAAACAAAAAGGTCAATTTTCCGAGCACATTGCATCCTCAACCAAAAAACGATACTTTTGCGCGGCACACGGGACTCCGTCGCTGCGTACGCATGCGTACGAAGAGGAAAGTCCGGACAACACAGTGTACCGCACCACCTAACGGGTGGGGGTGTCGGCAGGAATGCCGCCACTACAGCGCGTGTCACAGAAAGCAAACCGCCACGCCACGGCGGGGTAAGGGTGAAAACGTGCGGTAAGAGCGCACGCCGTCGGCTAGTAATAGCCGGGGGAGATAAACCTTGCGGGTTGAAATGCCATGTATACCAGTCGTCTTCACCTGGTGGAGACACGGGCGACACGTCCGTATACTGGAGGGTAGGCAGATAGAGCGCCGTAGTGATACTGCGCCTAGATAAATGACGGAGCTTGCGCTAGTCGTAAGAACAGAATCCGGCTTATGAACGTGTGTTTTTTGGGGATCGGCTTCGCCTTTTAGTAGAAGGACCGGCGGCACTTCGTACGCCTTTAGGTAGAAGGAGGCCGTCTTGTTGTTCAAACCGTCACCGTCTAACCGACAGTAGTATTTGGGGTGGACCGCTTCGCTTTTAGTAGAAGGACCGGCGTCACTTCGTGCGCCTTTAGGTAGAAGGATGCCGTCTTGTTGTTCAAACCGTCATCGTCTAACCGACAATAGCATTTGGGGTGGACCGCTTCGCTTTTAGTAGAAGGACCGGCGGCACTTCGTGCGCCTTTGGGTAGAAGGAGGCCGTCTTGTTGTTCAAACCGTCACCGTCTAATCGACAGTAGTACCATAACTGACAGGACCTGTACTCGTTCGAGTACAGGTCCTGTTTAATAATAATTAATCAGATGAATAGTGGGGGGCTACAAAACTTCGGAAATCTACTAGCCGTCCCTCTACCCTCTACGATAGATTCAGCTTGCTGAATCGTATCCTTCTACCACTTACTTACCCGCCGTATTCACCAAAGTCAAACATAAGGCTGAAACGCAGCGTATTGTCCAGTGGATTACGCTGATTCGTAGTAGGAACGAGATAGCTGAAGTTCAGACCGAAGATATTGTACTTCAAGC
>JBCDIR010000084.1:0-7982 GCA_038748735.1 Bacteroidota bacterium
CACTGGTGGAACCCGCACAAGCTCCCACGAACAACAGACAGAAACAGATCACCGTTAATGCGGGTGTCCAGGCAGTGTAGTCCGCCGAAACGAAACCCGTGGTGGTTACCAAGGCCAGTATTTGAAAAATAGAATCCCGGAAAGACTGCTCGAACGACAGGTCCGTAATCTGGTAGACCGTAGTCGTAAAAATAACCGCTAATACCACAATTAGCAAAAGATAAGTTTTGAACTCATCGCTTTGCCAAACGCGTTTAAAATCTCCCTTTAGCGCGTAGTAGGTGATGGTGTAATTGATCCCCGCTAGAAACATAAAAAAGGTAATGGTGTACTGAATAGCCGGTGCGTCAAAATAGGCAATACTGGCGTTTTTGGTGGAAAAACCACCCGTAGCCATGGTCGTCAGCGCGTGGTTGATGGCGTCGTAGCCCGTCATGCCCCAGGCCAATAGCAAAAACGTGAGTGTCACCGTCAAGCCGACGTAGATGAGCCACAATCGCTTAGCCGTTTCCTTGATGCGCGGGTGTACCTTATCGGAAGTAGGACCGGGTGCCTCCGCCACGAATAGCTCTACGCCGCCGATGCCCAAGAGTGGAAAGAGCGCCACCGTCAACACGATTATCCCCATACCACCAATCCACTGCGTGAGGCTGCGCCAGAACAGTACTCCTTGCGGCAAGCCCTCAATATCGTTGATCACGGATGCCCCCGTGGTCGTCAGGCCCGAGACGCTCTCAAAGAAAGCATCCGTATAAGTAGGCAACGCCCCACTGAACCAGTACGGCAAACCACTGCACAGGGCCACAAACAGCCAGCCAAGGGCCACAATCAGATAGCCCTCGCGCTTGCCCACCTGCTTGGAGGCACCCCGGGTAAACGCCCATAAAAAGGCACCAAACGTACCCGTACACAGGGCTGATAACCCCAACGCAAAACCGTCGTTCGCACCAAAATAAGCCGTAAAGAGCAAGGGCGTCAGCATGAAACCCGCCAACAAGACGAGCAACACCCCTACCACATTTACCACTGCTTTACCGTTGATCATTGGTAACTATTTTGCTGTAATGACTGGATTGCTGTAGAACCAGTGATTTCCTCCCTGGCTCTCGGCTCAGCCGAGACCAGGTAAATATTTACGACCATTATTTGAACATTTCTTCTACTCGCTTAATGGCTTCCGGCAGCGCAAAAACGATCACCTTATCTTCGATCTCAAACTGGAAGTCTCCCGTTGGGATGTAACTGCGTTCCCCGCGAATGACCCCGGCGATGATCGCCTCGCGCGGAAAGTGTAGTTCTTTAATCGGACGTTTGAGCAAACGATTCTTTTTGTGAACGAGGAATTCGATCAAATCCGCTTCCACACCGTGTAGACTGGCCTCAGCCTCGACTTTACCCTTGCGGACGAAGCGGAAGATATTGTTGGCCGCATTCAGTTTTTTATTGATGATGGTGTCAATGCCGATGTTCTGCGAGATATGCGTATAGTTCACGTTGTCAACCAAGGCGATGGTTTTGTACACGCCCACTTCTTCGGCCATCAGACTCGTAATGATATTGATTTCTGCGTTGGGCGTCAGGGCTACGAAGGCGTCCATACTGGCCAGACCTTCCTCTTTGAGGGCGTCAATATTGCCCGGATTAGCGTGAATAACGAGACCGTTATTGAGTAGTTCGGCGCACTCCTTTCCTTGCTCCTTGTCTTCCAAAACGACGGTAATCTGGTACCGTTCTTCCAGGAGTTTGGCCGTCACTAACGCCAGTGGCGTCCCCCCGACGATCATCAGTTTTGCAATCGGTTTAAGTTGCTTGCCGGCGAAGGTACGCGCCGCATCCAAGTACTTTTTGTGCGTAGAAACGTAGAGGTGATCGCCCTTGCGCAGCACCGTGCGCCCTTCGGGAATGAGCGTCTTACCGTTGCGTAACAGCGCGATCCCACGAAACGGACAATCCTCTGCTTCCGCTGCTACGTCCTCAATGGTTCGATTGATAAGCGGACAAATGGTATCCAAAGTGAAGCCGACGACCGCCAACTTACCGTCTTCAAACTCAAACACATCCGTGAAAGAAGCCCGCTCTAACAGGCGGATGATCTCCTGAGCCGCCAACTGGGGCGGAGAAATGAGCACATCAACTCCCAATTGCTGAAAGCGCTCTTTTTGCATCTCACACAGGTATTCTGCATTGTTGATACGGGCGATGGTCTTCTTGGCCCCCATCTGCTTCGCCAGAATGGCTACCAGTAAGTTGGTCTTCTCCGAAGTGGTCACGGCGATGAAGAGGTCCGCTTTAGCCACCGTCGCCTGCTCCAGTATTTCGAGGGAGGCCGCATCACCCCGCAACGTCAGTACATCCAGGTGATTACTAGCGTGTTGGAGTACCGCTTCCTTTTCGTCGATCAGTACGAGGTCCTGGTTTTCTTTCACTAATAATTCTGCCAAGTGAAAGCCCACGGCCCCTACTCCTGCTATGATTATTTTCATACTGCTTCGTCCAGCTTGTCCGACACAAAGGTATCGGATTCTCTTGACGATTGAAATCCCGTGACACCTGCTTTTGTTCGGGAGGCACCGCACCAAATCTGGAGATTATCTACGGATTCGCTTGGGGGTCCGCCAATTTTGTCCGATTTTGGCGGTATGCCTTGGCGCTTTCGTACATTCCCACACTACCAGGGCCTCGACTTAATGGACTGCGGCCCCACCTGCTTGCGCATCATCGCCAAGCACTACGGACGCGTATTCTCCGCCGCCTACCTGCGCCAACTGACCTACAAGACCAATACGGGCGTGAGCCTACTCCACCTGAGCGATGCGGCGGAGCAATTAGGCTTCAAAACCCTGGGCGCGCGCTGCTCCTTTGCGACCTTACTGGAAGAACAGCCCGGTCCGTTCATTGCCCACTGGCAACAGCGGCACTACGTCGTCGTTTACCGCGTCACGAAACGTAAAGTATACGTCTCCGATCCGGCAGTGGGGCTGTTGGAGTATTCCGTCCAAGATTTTCAAAAAGGCTGGTGCAGTACCGTCACGCAGGGCGTACCGGAGGGGATTGTCCTCCTGTTTGAGCCGACCCCACGCCTGTACACCACCGACAAGCCCGACGAGGAAGAAGCCGGGATAGACCTCGGCTTTTATTGGCAGTATCTGCGCCCCCACCGTCGCTTGCGGTGGCAATTGCTTTTGGGCCACGGCTTGGCCACCCTCATCTCCCAGGCCATGCCATTCCTGACCCCGGCCCACGTGGACCAAGGCGTACAGCGTGCGGATATGGACTTCGTGTACGTGGTGCTGATAGCGCAGCTGATGCTCTTCTTAGGCAGCACGGCGGTAGAATTGATCCGCGCGTGGGTGCTTTTACACATGAGTACCCGTATCAATATCACCATCGTTTCGGACTTTCTGGCGAAGCTCATGCGCTTGCCGATCAGCTTTTTTGATCGTAAAAACTTGGGCGATATTTTGCAACGCCTCCAGGACCACCGCCGCATTGAAACCTTCCTGACTTCGCAGTCGCTGAGCACCATCTTTTCTGTGCTAATGCTGATCGTGTACAGCGCGGTTTTGCTCACGTACAGTAGTTACCTCTTCGTCATTTTTTTGCTGGCTACCGTGGCCTACATCGCGTGGATCAGTATTTTCTTACGCAAACGGCGGGCGCTAGATTACAAGAACTTCGACGAACTAGCGGCCAATCAAAACACCACCGTTGGTCTCATCCAGGGCATGCAGGAAATCAAGCTGCAAGCCGGAGAAAAAGAACGCCGCTGGAAGTGGGAACACATCCAAATCCGTCTCTTTCGGCTGGGGATGAAGAGCCTCGCGCTAGAGCAGTGGCAGAGCACGGGGGGCTTATTCATCAACCAAGCGAAAAACATCTTCGTTTCTTTCTGGGCCGCCAAGGAGGTCATCGACGGCAATATGACGCTGGGTATGATGATGGCGGTGACCCAAATACTGGGGCAACTGGACGGACCTATCTTGCAGTTTGTCAACTTCTTGCGCCAAGCCCAGGACGCCAAAATCAGCCTGGAACGCCTCGGCGAGATTCACAATAAAAAAGAAGAAGTCGCCACGACGGAAACGCCTATTTACACCATTCCTAGTACGGGCGACCTGCGCCTAGAAAACGTGTCTTTTCGCTACGGCGACCCACTCGCCCCCTGGGTACTGGAGGATATTTCGGTCACCATCCCCAAAGGTAAAACTACGGCCATCGTCGGAGAAAGTGGTAGCGGAAAAACCACGCTACTAAAACTCCTACTCCGCTTCTACGAGCCGGAACAAGGGAAGCTTTATCTCGGCGATTTCCCCCTGCAACAGCTAGACATTCGTGCTTGGCGCAACCACTGCGGCGTGGTGATGCAGGATGGCTACCTCTTTTCGGATACCATTGCCAACAATATCGTCGTCAACGAAGAGGGTGGCATTGACAAAGACCGCATGCTAGCCGCCGCAGAAACGGCCAACGCGCGCCGCTTCATCGAACGCCTCCCGCTGCACTACAACACCAAAGTAGGTACGGAGGGCCAAAGCCTGAGCATGGGCCAACGCCAGCGTCTCCTCATTGCCCGCGCCGTGTACAAGCAACCGGACTACATCTTCTTTGACGAAGCCAGCAGCGCCCTTGACGCCCGCAACGAGCGAGAAATCACCGAAAAACTGAATACCTTCAACGCCGAACGCACCGCCGTCGTCATTGCCCACCGCCTGAGTACTGTACGGGAAGCCGATAAAATTATCGTCCTGGACCAGGGCCGCATCGCCGAAGAAGGTACCCACACCGAGCTAACGGCCCAGCGGGGGCTGTACTATACTTTGGTGAAAAACCAGTTGGAACTGGGCGGTTAAAAATCCTTTTCAGTTATGCGTCTTCAGCAACTTTTTGGTCCCAGCACGCTCATTGCTGCTGCCTTCATCGGGCCGGGTACGGTCACGACTTGTACACTGGCCGGAGTGCAGACCTCGTACCGCCTCCTGTGGGTGATGCTGGCCGCGATTCTGGCTACCGTCGTGCTGCAAGAAATGGCCGCTCGCCTCGGCTGGGTCACACAGCGAGGGCTAGGGGAAGCCATCGACCGGCAGTTTCCGGCGGGTGGAGCGCGCTACCTCGTGTTTTTCCTCGTCATCGGAGCTATTTTGGTGGGCAATGCGGCTTACGAGGCGGGCAACGTGGCGGGTGGCGTACTGGGCTTGGACCTGCTGCTGGGCGAATGGTCGTGGTGGCCGCTGGTCGTCGGTACGGGCTGCGGGCTGCTGCTATACTTCGGCGGTTACCGCTGGGTGGAGCGCCTACTCGTAGGACTGGTGCTGTTGATGAGCCTGTGCTTCGTAGCCACGGTCGTCCTCATTCAGCCGGACTGGTCCGCCGTAGCGCACGGCTTCCTCCCACACGACGTGCAAAGTGGTGATTTTTTGCTCATCCTGGCGCTCATTGGTACCACGATTGTCCCCTACAATCTCTTCCTCCACGCCTCGACCATCTCTAAAAAGTGGTCGCGGGAGGCGCCCCTGGCCGAGTTACGGGCCGAGAACGCCGTAGCCATCCTGCTGGGCGGCGTCATTTCCATCCTCATCATCATTACGGCGGCGGGTTCCGGCAAAACGGTCGAGCAAGTCAACAACGCCAAAGACTTGGCCATCCAACTCCAACCCCTCTTCGGGGCTTCCGCCAAATGGATGATGGGACTGGGCCTGCTAGCGGCGGGCGTGAGTTCGGCCCTGACCGCTCCCCTCGCGGCGGCTTACGCGGCCAAGGGTTTGTTTGGGTGGCCATCAGAACAAGATAGCCGCTTCCGGGCGGTGTGGCTGGGCATCTTACTCAGCGGCATTACGGTAGCGATGCTCGGCGTAAAGCCAATCCTCATCATCAAATTTGCGCAGATTACGAATGCCTTACTCCTGCCGTTTATTGCGGGTTACCTACTGTACATGGCCAATAGCAAGAGCGTGATGGGCGAACAACGCAATGGTCCCGTGACGAATGTGCTGGGCGGCTTGGTGGTGCTGGTTACGCTGGGGCTGCTGGGGAAGACGTTGGTGGGCTTGTGGTAGATGGTCTCCTAGCCTGCCTAGGTCGATATAATAAAAGTTGATCAGACTGCTTATGGGTACTAAATAGGGCGATTATCAAGGCGGCCCCGCTGGGGCGCCGATCATTTTTGTTAATCTTTGGCAATAGACTGCTTACCCGCTGACGCTGCGGTCAGGATTTAGAACCCGCTGGGGTAGCTTCATCTTCCCATCCGGTGGTCTAAACCTATTAGCTTGCTGGATATGAATATTTGCAAACCAGCACATAGCGGTATTTGAAACTGAATTAGCACACTATTGGACATGGGTGCTGAATAAGGCAATTGTAATGGCTGCCCGGCTGGGGCGCTAGTCATTTTTGCTAACCATTAGCAATAGACTGCTTACCCGCTGACGCTGCGGTCAGGATTTAGAACCCGCTGGGGTAGCTTCATCTTCCTATCCAGTAGTGTAAACTTGTTCATCCTACTCCGTTAAAAGGCAGCAACGATTTCATCCTAACGACAGCATTGAAGCACTTAGCTAATCAGCCCCAGCGGAGCGGTCCGTCTATAACGTTATGATCGAAATAAGACCTGCGCCCTAGCGAGGCCGCCTTCTCACTTACCCTTAGCCATCCGTACCCGCCACTTCCGCCCGGGCCGCGGCCAGTGCCTCCGCTATCCACGCCTCCCCGGGTGCTTGCGCTTGCAGGGACGCGTAAAAGTCGACCTTTTCCTGGCGGAGGGCCTGGAGGGCGGCGGTGTCTTGGAGGGTTTGGTAGCAGCTAGCAAGTTCCGCAAAGTCCCCTACCGCATCCTCCCGTAGCTGTACAGAAGCTAAGTTCTTACGTAATAACTGTAAGGTAATATTCAAACTCTTACGAAAATATGGAACGGCAGCAGCCGTTTTTCCTTGCGCTAGTTGATGCTGACCAATTTTATAATAGCTGACCGCTAAATCCCGTTGTAACTCCTCCGATTGCGGGTTCGCCGAGGCTAGGCGTTCGCTGATGGCTAGCGCTTGCTCGTAACGCTCACCTGCGCTGGTCAGATCGCCTTGCGCTTGCGCCAAGTCGCCCAATCTTATATAAGCAATCACCAAATCCCGCTGCAACTGCTCCGATTGCGGATTCGCCGCCGCTAAGCGTTCGCTCATCGACAACGCACTTTCGTAACGCACCTGTGCCTCCGCGAGCTGGCCCTGCGCTTGGGCTAAATCACCTAACTTCTCGTACGAAATCCCCAAATCACGTTGCAACTCCTCCGATTGCGGATTCGCCCCCGCTAAACGTTCACTAATCAATAAGGCTTGCTCGTAACGTGTCTGCGCTTCCGCTAACTGGCCCTGCGCGCGCGCTAAATCACCTAACTTATTGTTCGAAACCCCTAAGTCCCGCTGCAACCGCTCCGATTGCGGCTTCGCCGAGGCTAAGCGTTTGCTAATGGTCAGCGCCTGTTCGAAACACTCACGAGCTCGTAAAATATTTCCTTTCGTCAAAGCCAAGTCACCTATCCGATTAGATGCCCAGCCTTGCCATTTGTCACCATCATCACTTTCCAGTGAAGTAGCCGCTTGTTTAAGTGCTGCAAACGTCTTCTCCGCCTTATCCAACTGCCCAATACTTTTATAAGTATCCCCTAAATCCAACAATATCTCCCACTGCTCGCGCCCGTCCACCAAGGCCAACCATTCTTCCAAATAAATAATCGCCCGGTCGTAAGTGCCGTTATTGCGCAGCAATTCCGTCAGCTCTGGATAGATGGCGAGGCGAAGTTCTACCTCCTCTGGGGTGAGGGCACGTAGTTTTTGCTCCAAGCGGCGGATTTCGGCGGCGTTTTGGGCGCGTTGGTCGCTGGACAGATGAGGGGAAGCGTTGGTATCCAGGCTACGTCCAGTGGTTTCGGTGGCGAGGGTCTCCGTCTCCACGGTCAAGTCGAGGTAGAGGGAACGGAACGACCAAAGGTCCGG
>JBCDIR010000085.1:0-7976 GCA_038748735.1 Bacteroidota bacterium
GATTACGCACTCGTATAGTGATTTGCTGTTGACGGAGTAGTACTTCGCGCTGGTACCCTCACGAAGTACCCCCACGAGATGAACCATTGGTCAAACGAGTACCACTACCACCACTTTTCCACCCTATCCGGCTCATAGGCCAACATCTGCTCGTGTAGATCAGCAATGTCGTCGGAAACGAGTAGCATGGCACGGTTACTGGGGCGGAGCAAACCCTCTTTTGTCATATGGTCAATCATTCCTAGCAGGTGATCGTAATAGCCTTTGACGTTGAGGATAGCTACGGGGAAATGGTGCCGTTGTAGTTGCCCCCAAGTCAGGATTTCAAACAGCTCGTCGAGGGTGCCGAAGCCGCCGGGCAGCGCGATGAAGCCCTCCGAAAGATCGACGATGAGTTGCTTACGTTGGTGCATGGTTTCTACGGTATGTAGCTCCGTCAGTTGACCGTGTAGTCGCTCTTTTACGGACAGAAAACTTGGCAAAATACCGATTACTCGGCCCCCTGCGCTCAATGCACCGTTGGCTACTGCGCCCATCACGCCGACGCTAGCCCCTCCGTAAATTACGTCAATGTTTTTGCTGCCGAAGTACTGGCCGACTTGCGTGCCAACGCTTGTGTAGATCGGGTCCGTGCCGGCGCTGGACCCACAATAAATAGCTACTGATTTCATGGGCTAAAGGTAGCGCATTCTGGGGCAGTAGCAAGTTTCTTTTTGTTACCTTTGTTAGAAATAGAGTAGCGCATGAGCAATTTCGTCGTATCGGCCCGTAAGTATCGTCCCCAACGCTTTGACGAAGTAGTGGGGCAGCAACACGTGTCGCAGACGCTGAAAAACGCGCTTCAGAATGATCACTTGGCGCACGCTTTCTTGTTTTGCGGACCGCGCGGCGTGGGCAAGACCACTTGCGCCCGCATTCTGGCCAAGACGCTCAACTGTCAAAATCCGACCAGCGATTTTGAGCCGTGTAATGTTTGTGACAACTGTAAGGCCTTCGCCAGCAACGCGTCCTTCAACATCACCGAATTGGATGCGGCCTCGAACAACTCGGTAGAACACATCCGGGCGCTGATTGAACAAGTGCGCTTCCAACCCCAGCAAGGCAAGTACAAAGTATTCATCATTGATGAGGTACATATGCTGTCGCAGCAGGCTTTTAATGCCTTCTTAAAAACACTGGAAGAGCCGCCGCCCTACGCTATTTTCATTCTGGCCACTACGGAGAAGCACAAGATCATTCCTACGATTTTGTCGCGGTGTCAAATTTTTGATTTCAAGCGTATCCAGGGTCCGGATATTGTGGCGCACTTGGCCGATATTTGCCAGCAGGAGGGCATTACTGCCGACACCGATGCGCTGCACATCATTGCGCAAAAGGCGGATGGTGCCCTGCGGGATGCCCTGTCTATTTTTGATCGTATCGTTGCGTTTTCGGGTAAGCAGATTACTTACGAGGACGTCATCACGAACCTCAACGTACTCGATTATGATTACTACTTTCGGGTAGTAGAGGCACTGCTGACGGAGAGCGTCCAACAGACCTTGCTCATCTTCGACGATATTCAACGCAAGGGTTTCGACGGTGATCTGTTTATGACGGGCTTGGCGCAACACTTACGTAACTTGCTCGTCTGCAAGGATCAGCAGACGTTAGCTTTACTGGACGTAGGAGATAGCCTACGCGGTCGTTATCAGCAACAAGCGAGTCTGTGTGGAAGTGACTTTTTGCTCACGACACTCAACCTAGCCAATACCTGTGACCTCGACTATAAGTTTGCCCGTAACAAACGTCTACACGTAGAGATGTGCCTCATCAAAATGGCGAGTGTAGGGCGTGCATTTCGACTGGCGGATACGCCACTGACCATAGCTACCCCGGAAAAAAAAACGCTTGACGGAAGCCCAGCTGATAATATAGTCTCCACGTTGGCTATCACTCCACCGACTCCGCCACAGGTGTCGACTCCCGAGGTAGTATCCGTAAGTGCTGTGGAGGAATCACCGGTGCCATCTATTGTCTCTGACGGCGAAGCTGTGGTCACGGAGTTGCCTACTCCGTCGCCACCCACCGTAGCGCCGCCGCCCCAGGCCATTGCCGCGACGGAAGAAGCTGCGGACCACGCCACCGAGCGCGTGTCTGACCAAGAGCAAGGCGAACCACCCCACGCGACGGAAGCCGTCCCGGGGGCCGCAGCCGAACCGATTTTACCCCCCAGCAACACGCCAAATTCCGCCAATTCACTGGCCAAAGCGGACGTGAGCAGCTTGCTAGCCCAGATCAAAGCGGAGAACGAAGTAGTAGTAGAGACGGTGAGCCAGCTCGATCAAGAAACGGTGCAAGCCGCCTGGGATGCCTACGCCACCGCCGTGGAGCGAGATAGTTTGCGTTTTCAACTACAAAAAACCAAACTAGAGGTGGCGGGCTTGCTCGTGACGGCCAAAGTGAGTTCTTCGCTGGTTGAGGGGGCCATCAGAAGTGAGTCGGGTTTGACGGAGGCCCTCCGAACGGAGTTGCGCGCGCCGGACTTACTACTGCGGGTAGAAGTAGACGCTAGCTTGCGCCCCAAGGAGCAAAAAATAGAACGTCCTAAAACGCTCAGCGCCCGAGATAAAGACATCGCCATGGTTGAACAGAACCCGGCAGTGAAGGACTTGGTTAAAAAATTCGAACTACGACCGGATGAGTAGCCAGCTTTGAAAAGGAAGTTACGATAGGAGATAAAGCCAGCGCACACAACCACTCTTTCCTTTGTTGTGTTTTGAAGTGCGAAGGTACAATAACCTATTTTTGGAATATGGAAAGCAACAATTCACTTTGGTATTTGGAAAACATTGACGTCAGCGGTCTTTTTTGTCCCAACAAGACGGCTGCTGGTGCGATGGACGAGCAACCGCAACTGAAGTTCAAACGAGGAGAATACATCTTTTTACCCGAAGAGACAGCAGATAAAATTTACTTCATCGACGAATGGCAGGTAAAAATTGGTAGCTACAGTGAAGAGGGAAAAGAAATAACTAAAGCAATCCTCCAGTCAGGGGAAGTATTTGGCGAGCTGGCCCTCACGGGTACGGATAAGCGACGTGACTTTGCTTACGCCATGGAAAGCACCACCTGCTGTGTACTGAGCATGAAAGAGATTAAAGCGCTAATGCGTGAGTATAGTGCTTTTAGCCTGTTTATGATGAAGATCATGGGCCGCCGAGTGCTGCAAATGGAGAAGCGTTTGGAGTCTCTGGTATTTAAGGACAGCCGCACGCGCGTCGTGGAGTTTCTGTACGACTTAGCCCAAAATAAAGGGCAGCGCGTGGGTTACGAAATGCTGGTCCGCAAATTTATGACGCACCAAGAAATCGCCAACCTAACGGCTACCTCTCGCCAGACGGTCACGACAATTCTCAACGAACTACGCAATAAAAACGTCCTGACCTTTAACCGCAAGCGGATGCTAGTGCGGGATATGGAGTTGCTAAAAGCCGAAATGGTCTAGTGCTTTGTTAAGGCTGAAGTTGCGGGTAAGGTATTAGCAGATTTTGTTGCCAATCCAGGCGAAGGTTCCCGCGCATACCGCGTAGCGCGGCAGGCGCTAGCCTAAGCTACGCAAGGGGTTTTTCAACGCAGAGTGGCGGCAAAAGATGCCATAGATTACCCATAAATTTAGTGTTAACAGAGCACTAACCTAATTCGTTAACAAGCGCACCTCACTCTCGCTAATGTGAATAGCACGCATGGCCTGAGTGCGTTCCGCAATATCCTGTGTGCCGTTCTCTAAGCGCAGTACCCCGCGCGGACAAACCGCCGCGCAAATACCGCAACCTACGCAGGAGGCCCGTACGATGTCCTGCCCCCGCTGGGCGTACGCTCGCACGTCAATTCCCATTTCGCAGTAGGTAGAGCAGTTACCACAGGAAATACACTGGCTGCCGTTGGACGTAATCCGAAACTTGGAATTTAAGCGTTGGACGATCCCTAAATAGCCCGCCAACGGACACCCAAAACGACACCAAACGCGGTTGCCCATCAGTGGATAGAAGCCCGTACCGATCACGCCCGCGAAAATGGAGCTGATGAGAAAACTGTACGTGCCGCGCACGTCGAACTGGTTCAGTTTCGCTATTTCACTTTCTCCGTTGTAAAACGCTAATACTTGATAACCGGCCACTACCCCCAGAAAAACTAGGGCGGTGATGAACACTTTACGACCCTTCATGCTCGGGTACTGGTAGCGATGCAAGCCCACCAAGGCACCAATGACCAAAGCTGCTGCTCCGAGTAGCACCCAACGATTCACCTCAAATTTAGCGCTGTAATTTTCCAATCCAAAGTGGTTGTACAAAGTCGCTCCAGCGATCAATAGTGCTACACTCCAGATGGCGATGATGGTCGAACGGCCAAAGACATCCGCGCGGCGATTGCGTAGCGTGACGTAGGTAGGAATAATAATGAGTAAGGTCGTTACCAGCCACACGAAATTGGTCTTATTGACACTACCCGCCGCTTCCGCTGCGAGGGGTAGATAACTGTAAATGACCACGATCGTCATAATTACGGCGAAAGTCAAAACACCGTGAATAATGATGCGCTCAATCTGCCAGGCCTCCGTCGATTTATCGCTCAACTGGCGGTAGGGGTCACCGAGGGTTTCGGCCAGGCCACCACAGCCACATACCCACGAGCAGTACCAACGTTTGCCAAAGAAATAGGTGAGTACGGGTACACCAATGACCATCAAAATGATTCCCCAAAACAAGAGAAACAAACCAAAATAACCCGACGAAGTGAGCGAGTCGAGGTTATAACCGAAGAAGAAGGTATAGTTCAGCGGCCAGATATTTTTAAGGTCCATGCTCGGCTGGTTAAGGGCCGACATAATTTCGGGCAGCATGAACGCAAAGGTGGTCTGAAAGAACATCACCGAACCGGTCCGGATCAATTGGTATTTGTTGTGGCGGTACTTAATCATCATCCGCACGCCCATCACCAAAATAGCGATGGTGTAGAGGAAACCGTACAGGAACCACTGGCTTGCGGGCTGCCCTTTGATGGCCATACTGATGGGGTCGACCATGAGTATCCAGTTAACCATGTGCTCCGGATAGAAATAGAGGAGGAGGTAAAAACCGATCAAAAAAGTACCGGCGGCGATACCTAACCAGCCTTTATTGTGCATGGCGCTGTGATAGATGTGGTGGTTTTTGATCCCCGGGTGGAAGCGTCCCTGGGGAAGAATATACAGGCATGCTCCCACTATTCCCAGCCCGATACTGAGCAGGAGAAACAGCCAAGCATTGCCCGGTAGCAGTCCTTGGCTAGAGGCCTTGGCGACGGGGAAAACGAGTTTCTCAATTTTACCGTCGCGTAGGAGGGCATTCCAATATTTGCCGCCGTCCTGAGTGGTCAAACCTTGGACTTCGGTCACATTTTGCTTGATGGCGGCTTGCGCATCGGCCATCATAGCGCGGAAAGCATCGAGAAAAGCAAAGCTGTTGGGATAGGACCGCTGGGTCATTTCCATGGCTTCTTGCTGTACGATCTTGAACTGTGTCTCGCTCAACTCTGCTTGTAACGGAGCTAAGCTCAGTTGATAATGACTGAACGTGAGGGAGCCGATAAATACGGCTAGTGCTAGGACAAAAAGGCCGATTCCTACGTGTTGCGTAGTGTTCTTTTCGGTGGTTTTGGCGGACATTCGTAGGTAGTATGGTAATAACAAAACAAATTCTGCTGAAAAGTAGTCAATTTACCGTTAACACCCTACTATACCGTTCAAGCGAGCTGTCCTTTACCGACAATTTAGATGGATTCAATGATTAACAACTACCAAAACGGTAGCGATAAGGGGTTTTATCGTTCCGGTAGCTTGTCACAGGTCGATGCGTTTAAAACTATACCTCGTGTAAGCTCCCGCACTTGTTGACCTTGTGCCTCAAATGCTTTGAAGAGGTACTGTACCCCTTCCTCAATCTGCAACTGACCACAGGTAAAGATATCGATGGCTGCGTAGCCGTATTCTGGCCAAGTGTGGATGGTTAAGTGGCTCTCTTGGATGATGACGACGCCGGAAACACCGTAAGGGGAGAAAGCGTGAAAATGGGAGCTGACAACGGTGGCGTGCATTCGTTCGGCAGCGGCCAACAGGAAGGCTTCGGAGGTGGGAGGGCGCTCTAGCAGGTGAGCCGGGCAATCGTGTAGCTCCAGCAGAACGTGGCGACCGAGCGCGCTGTATTTTTCTTGTGGATTAGTCATGGGGCGCTATTGTATCTTCTCTTTTCGCCAAGTTTTCCACTCGGCCAGGTAGTAGTCCAGAAGGATCGGTTGGTCGAGGCGGTTGGGACGAATATCCTCGGGGCGGCGGAGATCGGGCGCAAAAACGAAGTGGTGATCCAAGCGATTAGCTTCGAGGTACTTTGTCCGTAAACGCGGTGTTAGGGATGGCCTGGACAACGCGCGCTGGCTGGCCATCACGAAACCCCACTCGCCAAACGAAGGTACGTAAATATGGTAAGGTTGAACGTGCGGAAAGCCCGCCGCACGTACTGTTTCTACTACGCACCAGAAGGCCTTACGCGTATGAAAAGGACTAGCGGCCTGAGTCGCAAAAACGCCTTCGGGGGTCAGACGTGCTTTCACCATCCTGAAAAACCAAGTACTGTACAGGCGCGCCACCGTCTCGTTGGACGGGTCGGGCAAGTCGGCCAAAATGAGGTCGTACTGCGTACTATCAAAGCGGAGAAAAACGCTGGCGTCCTGCGCGATGGTCTTCACTTTGGGGTGATCCAGAGCGCCTTTGTTGATCCGTTGTAAACGTGGATGATGACGCCCCAAGTCGAAAACGCGTTGGTCCAAATCCACGACGACGATTTCCCTTACGCCGGGGAGCCGCAGCACTTCGCGTGCGAGTAGGCCTTCCCCTCCGCCCAGGATCAGTACCCGCCGGGGCGTGCGTACCTGACCCGCTGGCAATAGGGCCAATCCTTCGTGGTAGCGGTACTCATCGCGTGAAGAAAATTGGATGACGCGGTTGAGGTAAAGGCGGGTTTCATCCTGGTTTTTAGTCAGTACGATCTGCTGGTAAGGCGAACGCTCCGCGTGGATGATTTGGTGGCTGTACGCATGGCTTTCCCAGCGGTCCATCAGGTACTGACTAGCGGCCAACAAGCCCAGAAAACCCAGAATAATAACCCAGGAAACGGTATTGATCCAGTTCCGTGTTTGACGGGCTTCCGACAGGCGCTTGAAGTAGCTGTAAACGAAATACCCCAGGGCAATATTCAAGAGGCCAAAGGCGACCGACGTCCGGAATAGACCGAAGAACGGCAGCAGCAAAAAAGGAAACAAGAGCGTTGCCGCCAAGGCGCCAATATAGTCCAGGGACAAGACATTGGCCAGGTTCGTTTTGAGGGGATAATACTTCTTCATAATCCGCGTCAACAGCGGTATCTCGAAGCCCGTCAGCGTACCGATGAGGCCCGTTAGTACCAACACCAGCACTTGGTACTGATTGGCCGAAAGGTAATGGAAGGAGCCGTATAAGATTGGCACACTCGCCCCGCCAATTAGCCCCAGTCCCAACTCCACCCGAATGAAGTGTTGCAGCAAATGGTCCTCCATATACTTCGACAAAAAAGACCCCAGGCCCATCGCGGCCATGTATACGCCGATGGTCAGTGAAAACTGCTTGACACTGTCTCCCAGGAAATAAGAGCTGGTGGTAGAAATCAGCAATTCGTAGACGATAGAACACAAACCCGCGATGAACACGGCAATAATGAGCGTCGACTTTTCGGATAACTTTAATCGCAAAATGTAGTTATTCTAATTTTGTTATTCAAGAGTATGTTTAAATTTCTAGCTTCTGAAAACCAACTACTTATGAACCTCACTTTACATTATCCTCGTTACTTAGCCCGCTAAGCGCCTCGGAGAATGCCTTGTGAGAACCACAAGTATCTGATTGTCAGTGTGCGATAATTTTAAAC
>JBCDIR010000086.1:0-7956 GCA_038748735.1 Bacteroidota bacterium
AACGGCAATACTCCGCTTGTCCCGATTAAAAATCGAAATGATGACGTACAGACCCGCAATCAACAAAACGGACAGCAAGGCGTAGGAAGCATTCATAAAAAACATCAACCCAAAACAAGCCACGGCCCCGAAGAGCGAGATAAACCACTTGGAGCGAAAGCGGGGACGGTAACTGGGGTCAGCTGCGAAGTGGTTGAGAAACGAAATCAAACATAGCGATCCGTAGGTCACCATAAAGAACATAGAAATGACCTCGGCCACGCTATCGATGGCTCCCATAAAGATGAAAATCAACGCGATCACGACCGTAATGACGGAAGCGTTGTAAGGCTCGTCCCGCTTGCCGCGACCCTTGGCTAGCCAGCGATTGATCGACGGAGTAGGAAAGATTTCGTCTCGCGCGATGGCCTGTAAGGTACGCGGTGCCACCATGATGGAACCCAGCGCCGAGGAGATAGTCGCCGCCGCCAAGCCCACCGGAATCAACCACCAACCCTGGATAGCAATATCGGCCATGACCAATTTGGAAGTATCCGCCAAATCTGCCGGACTAGCCGAAACGGTCAATTTGTAGGCGATGAGTACGTAAACCAGCATGCCGACCACCGTCCCCGCCAGCGTCCCCAGCGGAATGGAGCGCCCCGGATCGCGCAGGTCACCAGACAGGCCCACCCCCGCCGTCATACCCGTAAAGGCCGGAAAAATGATGGCAAAAACAGTAAAAAATCCAATGGGTAACGGGCTGGGCGAATCGTCCTTCGGTTCAGAGGTCAGGGGTTCGATAGTCGTTTTTGTCCCTACCAGGTCGGGTTGGCCGGCAGGTAATTCTGGTAGTACGGTCACGGTATCTTCGAAGTTGTAGACCGTCGCCAGTGGGTCCAGCGTATGGGTAGCCTCAAAATCGGTTTGTCCCAGGAAAAAGGCGACCATACTAATCCCCAAAGTCGCTACGACGATGTAGAGCATTTTGACGCCTAGTTCCGCTCCTTTAGTCAATACGACCACGGTCAGCAGCAAGAGTGCAGGTACACTAATGGTCTGCTTTTTTTGGAGCAACCAAACCACCCATTCCGGCATAGCTACGTTCAGCAACAGCCAGTCGATGGCCGTATTGAACGCCTCGGTAAACGCCATGATGTAAAAAGCCACGCTGATGGCCTGCGACATGTACAGCGCCAAACCGATGGTGGACCCAATCACGAGACCAAAAGAACGCGAGATGATGTAGTATTCGCCTCCACCCTCCACTTTTTGGTTGGTCGCAATTTCGGCTATCGCCATCGCCGTCGGGATAGTGACCGCGTGGCCGATGACGATGATGGCAATCGTACCCAAGAAACCCACACTCCCGACCGCAAAGCCGAAACGGAGGAACATAATCGCACCAAGAATGGTAGAAATAGCCGTAAAAAACACCGGGGCGGTGCCGAATTTTTGGGAAGCTGGGGTACTCATATTCCGCAAAGGTACGAAGGCCGGGTTTAAAATGAAGCCTAGGGACAACTAACAAATCTATTCGCCAACGACTAGCACCGGTGCGCTCACGACTTCCGTAGCCGTTTGGACCCGCAACCAGTACACTCCGGCAGGCAGTTGGCCAACGGGCAGGTCCAGACGGTGTTCCCCGCCTAATTCCTGGGGTGGAAATTGACGAATTTTACGCCCGGCCAGATCGTACAACGCCAGGGTTACGCGCTGATGGTTCGGTAGTCCCAACTGCACCGGTAATACGCCGTTTTGTACCACACTCCCCGCGATCTGCGGCCCAGCGGGCGCGGCGGTGAAGTAGGCGACCACCTCGTCGTTTCCGTCGAAAGTGTAAGTGATTGCGGATTGCGTATCCGGTGTTTGTATGGTACTGCGTGAAGCCCAGTGGCTAAAGGTATAACCTGGCTTGGGCGTGATACTGAGCGTAATGGGTACCCCCCGAAAGTAGATACCGTCCCAGGGCAGTTCCTCCGGCTCAATCGTATTGATTTTAATCGTTCCGGCGTCCGCGGGGTAAGTACTGAGCTGCAATTCTACCTCACCGGATAACTCAAAATAATCGCGGATATGCTGGCGGGCGTAAGGTGGGCGTTGTTCCAAATATTCGTAAAGCTTGGCCGTGCGTTCGTCTCGCCACACGTCGTAGCCGGGCCAGGTCCAACGGGCAAAGTGTTGGGGCATTTCGGGGTCTAATTCGGCGATAGTACGATCCACTTCGCGGGCGAATATTTCGGGACGAAAGCTGGTATTGAGCAAGTCCGCGTAGCGGTTGATGAAGTAGTGCCGAAATTCCTCGTTGGCCAGCAGCGCCACGAAAAGATCAGCGTGCTTATTCTGCCCCAGCAGCCGACGCGTGAGGCTGTCAAGGTTTTCCCGGTCCCAATCCGACCAAGCGTGGCGGCCCATCGCAATGTCCATATCAAATAAGAGGTAACGCCAGCGTGCGCCCTCCTCACGTTCGCGCCAGTATTTAATGTTGTTGTGTAGCCAATCGCCGTTGTTCAGCGCGGATTGCACAACGAAGCACTCTGCGATGTTTTCCACGTCAAAGAAGCTGCGGACACGCTCGAAATTAGCTGCTTGCCGCAAATCGGCAGTAACGGCAAACTGCTGCATGCTGTCAAAGGCAATGTAGTCGCCCGTAGCAACCGTACTTTCCTCTTCCAATAGGTCCAGATTATCGGGATCAACGCCGTAATTGTGCTTAAGGTAGTACTCGTCCGACTTTTCGCGCAGGTTGAACAGTCCGTAGTACGCCCCGTTGACGTACACCACGACCGGGCGGTGGGCAAGTACGTCCACGTTGAGGTTTTCCTGAATAAAGTAGCGCGCCAAAAAGGCATCCCGAAAGTGGGCATTATTGTAATCCCCACTAGCATTACGCAGTACCAATCGCTTGTAAGTTGTGCGTTCCCGGTCAGGGAAAAAAGGGTACTCCACCGTCGGCGATCCGTATTTCTCTTTGAACATCAACCGCAGGGGCTTCATCGGTCGGGTCCGCGCACCGCGCCCGCCGTGTATTTTGGTGTCCGCACGGTGGTGAAAGAGGCGTTCGTAGTCCGCAGAAAAGAACTCTAGGTGGATGGGAAGTTCGACATCCGCCCAAAAGTTAGCGCCCCAGTACGGCCATTCTTCCTCCGCGTCTGGTCCCCCGTGAACGAGAATACCGCGTTCCCAACTCCAAAAATCGTCCGGTTCGCCCACGATGGAAACGACGGGCAACGTATGCCGTTGTTCCACAAAAAAGGTACGACTCTCCACCGTTGACGGTAGTTTTTCGGGAGCTATCGCCACGACCCGCAGTGCCGTGGTGGTATCCAGCGGAATGGGTTGCGTGTACCGCAAATCATCGGCGGTGGGTATACTTCCATCTAGCGTATAGTAAAGAACGGCCTCCGCTTGCGGATGGCTCAACGTGACCGTACTCGGCGTCGGAAAATAGTGCGTGTCCGTTTCCCAGACGGGGGGCGAAGTGAAACCGCTACCGGTACTTTCGTTATTGCTAAAACCAGGAGTGGGTAGTGCGAAGATGGCCTGTTCGGCGGAAGCATCCGTCAAGCGTCCCCAGCTGTGGTCCGTAGCGAGGTTTTCGTAGCTGACTTGGTCCACTACCGCGCCGTCGGGTGAACTCAAAATCACGTTTTCTCCACTGGCCGCCAATTTAAAATTGGTGTGTAAAAACGTGGCTTGCTCATCGCGGTCAGACGCAAAAATCAGCAACCATTCGCCCGAAGCGAGTTGGGTGGTGGGAAAAGTCCACTTGGTCGGGTCGCTCAGGTCGTCGCTGAGGTAAAAACCCGTCAGATCGACGGTGCCTACACCTGCGTTGTACAGCTCCAGCCAGTCGGAACTGTTGCCGTATTCATCTTCAATGACGCTATCGTTACTAGCGCACAGCTCGTTGATGACCACTTGCGCGGAAGCGGCAAAGGGCAAGACAAAAAGCAAGAAGAAGGTAGTCGTTGGACGCATATGTTACTATTCTCCCGGACTATAACGTTTTTCCGTATGCGCGGCAAGGTCCGTGGGGTAAAAATAAACGTCTCGGAAGCGACCTTGTGCAAACAATTTTTCCTGATCGCGGAAATGGGGCGAGCGCGGGTAACCCGATTGGCCACCACTGACCACGGCCCGTGCCCGCAAGCGTTTACCAAATTGTACGACGGCTACGAAGCTATTGCCGGAACGGCCGTAGCGCTTTTTCGTACCTGGATACGTACGCGCACCGTAACTCGCCAGCGCTCCCCAGCGGGCCGAAGCAAAGCTGACCGGAATGCTGGGCCGCAAATCACTAAACGTCGGTTCAATAGCACCACTGAGCCGCTGAAAACGGTTCATCACCCCCCAGGGGGTTTGCCAGCTTCCGAAGTCCTTTTCCAGCGTGGTAATGGTGGCTGCTAGTGCATCTACTTTTTCTTCATCCGTAGTACGCAGGTTCATCCACTGCGCCGGCAGCATACTGCGGCGTTCCTCGGTACTTACCCGATCACTGGCTAGGTTTAATAAGCGCTCTGCCCAGGGTATCGCTACGCTCGTGGGGACGGAGCGGAGACCATATTCATAGTTCCAATTGCTCAGTTGGGCGTAAGCCGAAGCCACCTTTTCATTTCCACGGCTGCCCGTGACGGCGTAAGCATCGGCCAGCGCCGGAATTGCGTCGGCAAAGAACGCGAGATAGGGGTCATTGGCTGCGTTGACGAGGCTGTCCAACGTAAAAGTCGGCATTCGTTGTAATACGCGGACAGCGTTGATACCCCGGTAATTTTCCCGGTCGGGTGCCATGTAAAATGGATACTCCTCTGCTCTCGGGCTGTAGTCGGCGGCGGCTGTGAAGGGCGTACTATTGCAGTTTTGGAGCCAACCCGTTTTCGGATTGCGCAAGCGAATCAGGTCGCTTTCCTTGTGGTAGCCTTGCCAGTCCGCCGTGGGCGTACTGCCGTCGACGGGCTGTTGGTAATCTAAGGCTGGGTTCTTTTTAGGAATAAAATTACCGTGCCAGTAGGCGATGTTCCCCTTCGCATCCGCAAAAACGGTATTGTTGGACGAATTGGTACACAGCTTCATCGTCTTGCGGAAATCGCGGTAGCCTTTGGCCTTGGTCCGCAGGTAGGATTGCGTCAGCGCATCCACGGGGCGGTTCATGATGGCGTAGGTGTACCAATCCCCGTCCTGTTGGTAAATGACGGGACCGTGGTGGCTGTGGTAAGTGGTAAAAGAGCGAGATTGGAGTCCGTTAGGTGTTTTGTAAAACAACTCCACGGTATCCACCCGGAAGGGGCGCTGCTCACTACCGTATTGGTAAAAATACTGCCCATCTCGTTCAATGACGGTTTCCCGAAACAGGTCGATGGCATCGGCTTTGGTGGAGGTGTGCATCCAGCCGCAGTGTTCGTTAAAACCCTGGTAGACGAAAAACTGCCCCCAGGTGACGGCACCGTAAGCGCCCAAACCCTCCTCACTGTTCATGTGCTGTTCGGTACGAAAATAGTGCGAAGTATGCGGATTGATGAGTAATAAGGACTTCCCTTCCGCAGCCTTCCGCTTGCTGATGGCAAAACCGTTGGAGCCGAGTGGTTCGGCGAAGGGGTCTTCCACGGGCGGGGTGAAGCCTAAGCGCTGTTCCCCGTAGAAATTTTCCAAACCCTCGGTAGAAATCCAGTATTGATCGCCCCCAATACTCCCCTCACTGAACATAAACGGCATCCAGGGGCGGTAGTGCGTGATCGCCTGCGCGCGTACGCGGGGATGCGTGTGTAGGTAGTAGTTGACCCCGTCGGCGAAGGCATCACAAAGTGCTTGCAGCCATTCCGGGGCGGCAGCGTAGTGTTGTTTGGCCACCAAAGAGTCTAGGAACAAGCGGGTACGCAAATCGTGGTAGAGATAGTCCTCGCCCAGGACGGTCGCTAGTTGGGCCGTAGCCTCCAAATAATTACGCTCCACGCGGGGGAAATCATCCTCGCACTGCGCGTAGAGCATGCCAAAAACGGCATCGGCATCCGTAGCGGCGTAGATGTGGGGGATGCCCCAATCGTCGCGGATGATCTCTACGCGGGCGGCGCGCTGCTCCCAGCGTTGGAGGTCGCTGGTGGATTGGGCCGTGGCCAGAAGCGGGAGGAAGAGAAGTAGTAGTGTTGCGTTTCTCATGGGCGGTTATGTGCAAGTTGAGCATTAGCTAACTAGGCGGCCACGCTGTGGCGCTGGTTCGTTTGCTTTTGCTCGGTTAAAGACAGCTTACCCCGCTGGGTTAGCTTTACAGCAGCAGTTCAAGTTAGGGAAGCACAAGATACGATACGCTTGATTGAGAAGGAGTTATTTATTTAGATAATCCAGTTGATAACGCGCACCGATATGAAACTCCCGCCCCTTCGTCGGTCCCCAAACGTTGGAGGGGTCAAACAGTGGGTCGAACGGGTTTTGCCAGGAGCGGATGGGGCGCAGTTGGCGGAAGTCGAAGGCGTTTTCACAACCTACGTATACTTCTAACTTCGTCCATACTTTAGTAAACTGGATATTGAACACGCTGTACGGATCGGAGCGCTCCGCTTGGCCGTCACTGCCAGCATTGACCAGTTCTTGTTGGCCAAACCAGTGAAAATCGGCGTCCAAGTGCCAGGCCTTCGTCAGTGGCTCAAAGTTACAGGCGGCAGCCACACGGTGCTTAGCGTTGAAGGGCAACTGCTGTTTTTTGCCGTCTACTTCGCGGTAGACATCCAGGTAATTGTAGGCCATTTTGAGGCCGAGGCGATCAAAAAAAGCTAATCCCAGTTCCATCTGTGCGGCATTACTGATACTGGTGCCGAAGAAGTTGTTGATGGTCACTACCGTGGCATCGGTTTCGTAGTCGGGGAAGATTTGATTTTCAAAACTGGTCCGGTACAAATCGAGGGAAAACTGTGCTTCCACGTGTTCGCCGTAAGTATTGTGCGTTAGGTTGAGACCGTAATTCCACGCCGCTTCGGGTACTAAGTCCTCGGCAATAAAAACGTTGCGATTACCCGCTAGGATATTGACGTTTTCGGCAAATAAATTGAGGGTGCGCCAGCCACTACCCGCCGACGCGCGCACGACCGTAGTAGGCGTGAGGTTCCCTTTTAGTAAAAGTCGCGGCGTCCACCGCCCACCGTACTGATGGTGATGATCCCAACGTAGGCCCGTGATGAGCGTCAGGCGATCCTCGTACCAATTACTGACGTTTTCAACGAAAAAACCCGGTATGTATTCTTGTTTATGATAGACACCTTCATAGGCACGGTCAAGCAGATCAGCAGCGCTGAAACGGACGTCCTCGCGCAAATCTTGTAAGCGGTAGCTGACGCCCGTTTTCAATTGATAATGATCCCGCCAGTTGAGTTCGTATTGCGCATTGGCGTAAGCATTTTGGTGAATGGCATCATAAAAAGTTGTGCCAAAAACGGAAGATTGGTCGTGGTAAAAACCGGACAGTTGCAGTACAAAATGATGGTAATCATCCAGGCGGTAGCCAAGCTTGGCGGAAAACTCCGGTTGGGCAAATTGGACCACTTGACCGTAGGCGTTGGTAGTGCTTACATCTCGTTCAGCAGCAAAAAAAGTTTGTCCCCCCTGGCGCTGTTCTTGTACGTAGCGGAGACTGATAGTGGCGTGCTTGCCCCATTCGTTGGGGTTGCGGTATTGCCATTTGTTGTAGAGCGCATAACGCTCGACTTGGGGTACATCTAAGAACGTATCTTCGTCGCGGTCACGGACATTAGCGGGGCGCGTTAGGTGGCCACTCACGAGGGTACTCCAGCGGTTCCAGCGGTGGCGAAAGTTGGCGTTGTACTGCTCTTCACCAAAGCTATTGAGGTAGGTGTTGAGTAATAAACGATTCCCATCTGCTGGCGTTTTTAGTACCACGTTAATCTGCCCGGCAATGCTCTCAAAACCTTGCAAAACAGAGTTGGCTCCCTTATCCACAAAGATATTTTTGACTAAAATACCGGGAATCGT
>JBCDIR010000087.1:0-7955 GCA_038748735.1 Bacteroidota bacterium
CAGGCGATTATCCCATTGCCAATATAATCATTGAAAGTTACGATGATGACAATGGTGAAGAAAAATAATACGCCTCGCTTCAAAATGTCTTCCAAGTTGGGATAGCGTTTGCGCAACAAAATTAGTACTTCTCGAATCGTTAACCAGTTGACAGTAGCGAAGAATAAAGAAATCAACCAGTTGAAAAAGATTTCGATTGTGTTGCCACTACGTAAAACGGAGCGATTAAATAAGACCGTAGTAATCATGCTGAGTACGACAACCCCAACGAGTACGAAGTACCGATCATCAAATCCCAGATATTTTATTTTTCGTTCTTTTCTGTTCATCGTGCTTATGGATTAGGACCAACCGCCAAGAGCGGTAAACCCTGCTTGGCTTGGTAAAACGTAAAAGCGATCCAGCCCGCGTATAATAAGAAAAATCCGCTAACGGCGAGCGTGCGGTAGCGCGAAGTCGTCGACCATTTTTGGTACAGTAACCAGGCAAACAGTGGCAGTACCTGAATAGCGTGGATACCGAAAAAATGTGCTACGCGGAGGTCTCCGGCGACGGTGCTCCAATTCACTATTGGCAAACCCGCACCGCCATCGGCCACGCCTACGTTATGCGCTACCTGACTGATCATTTGTCCACCGACCCAACTACCGGCTAGGATCGTCAGCCAGCCTAGTCCGATGGCCCACTGCACGGAGGTGGGTACCGCTAGCTTTAACCTGATGGTTTCAATGAGGAAGACTACCATCAGGAGCACGTTGATACCAATGAAGAGGCCCATTATGGCAAATAGTATCCCGTCAAAGGCACTCGACTGGTTGTAATGAGATTGTACGCCCCTGGCCCCTTGGGTAGCGATGATGAGAATTTCTACGAATAAGGTCCAGGAGACGATGTTGTTGATCACGTTTCTCTTCCGCGTGGAGAAGGGGTACAGGGTGCTCATAAAGCCCACCGTTAGGATATAAATGCCCGTAGAAATACCGAACTTGAAGGGTTTCAGCCACACACTGACCCCCATCAGGCTACGATCATCGATGAACATACCCGCCAGCGCGATACCAGCAACGAAGAAATTGAATAGCCCAATCCAGTAAAGTGCGGGACTGGATTGACGTACAGTGTTTAGGACGGATGATAGCGTTTTCATAATTTACTTTTGAGTAATTTGAGAACCATAAAGAGTAAAAAACCGATGGGCCCGAGCATAAAAGTGGCCAGCAAACAAGGAACAATCAACAAATGGTGAATACCCAGTGATCGGTTCTGTTCGATGATCCATATCCCGATTAGGAGGTCAAACGCCAGGTAATGAATCCAACCCGCGAGGGCTAGCGGCTCTACCGTAAAGAGTTCGAGTACCGAGGCGAAATTCCCGAAATCTGGCATACCGTCCCGCGCAATAAGGGGGACAAGATAAAAGGCGTAGAGGAAAGAAAGTACGATGGGAACGATCCGGTAGTCCATCAAGAAGGTAGTGACCTTCCACCGAGGAGCAATCAGCAAGAGTAACCACATGACCATTGCTAGTTCCCCAGCCAGTCCAAAAACGGAGGCGTAACTCATAATTGGTTCTGTTTTGAGTAATAGACTTGTTCAACCGGAGCCTCAAATGGCTGCAAGCGGCTAATTTTCTCCTGCACTTCGTCAGAAAGCCTCGCTGTCTCGGCTCAGCCGAGATCGCCTACGTTTTCTTCCTCGTTCAGAATAAAATTTGCTGCGCTCTCGCTCATTCATGCCCAGCTGAACAAGTCTAATACCTGCAATATCCGTCGCTAAGTGGGTCAGCACCAGTCCATTCTGATGAACTATCGTTTTCGGAGGTTGAAGTGATGGAGTGTGCTGGATTGGAGTTGTTAATGGAATATGCGAACTTACTGGTAGCTTGCAGCTGGCAGTAAGTATTTCTGTATTTCAAAAGCCAACACGTACAACTACCCCTTCACTACCCGCGCCCCGTCCGTCAGCACGACCGTCAGCGCATCGCCTTCTCGTTGGTGTTCTTTTTGATAGTGAGCCAGTGCCGCTTCGATGAACGTATCGACGGAGGCGGCTTGTACCAAATTCAGGGTACACCCACCGAAGCCTCCCCCCATCAAGCGTGCGCCGTAAGCCGCGGGGTGCTGCAGGGCAAAGCGGAAAAATGTTTCAATTTCGGGACAAGATACTTCGTAGTCCAGTGCGAGTCCGAGGTGCGTTAGGTTGAGCAACTTACCGACTTGTGCTGCGTCGCCAGCGGCTAATGCCTCCAACATCAACAGGGTGCGTTCGTGTTCACCAACTACGTAGCGACAACGTTTGTAGACCTTAGTCGGGAGGTGGTCTTTTAGTGCTTCTACCTGCGGTGGCGTGGCGTCCCGCAGGCTGTTGATGTGACCAAAGTGAGCGTTGAGTAATCGTACCCCTTCCCGGCACTCGCGTACCCGCAGCGGATACTCCGAGTCGGCCAAGTTGTGACTGACGCGGGTGTTCAGGAGGACCCACGAGCAACCCGCTACCGCCACCGGTACTGCCCGATAGTCGAGGCTAAGACAGTCGAGTAAAATGGCCTGTCCCGCTTGTCCGTTCAGGCTCGCAAACTGATCCATTATCCCGCAGGGAATACCGATGAACTGGTGCGATGACCGCTGCGCCAACTGCGCTAGCGCTTTACCGTCCAACTGGGTACGGAGCACGTGATTCCAGATGGTGGCCATGCCGCATTCCAGCGCTGCTGACGAACTGACGCCGGCCCCAATTGGTAAATTACCACCGAAAACAATATCGAGTCCCGCTAACTGTTGCCCCAGCTGCTGAAACTGCTCGCCGATTCCTAATAAATAATTGAGCCACAACTGGTCCGTGGGTTGAATTGTCGCTAAATCCGCCTCTCCGTAAGCCCCAATATCCAGTGCGTGTACGCGCAAGCTTTGCGTGCCGTTGGGCCGTACGGCGTAGAACAAAGCCTTGTCAATCGCCCCGGGTAGCACGAGTCCGTCGTTGTAGTCCGTATGTTCGCCAATGATGTTAATTCTACCCGGTGCGCGTACGCAAAACGCGGGAGCCTGCCCCGTCCAAGCCGTAAATTTAGCGCGTACCGCTGCTAATGATTGTTGCATGGTGTTAGTATTTCTACGCAAAAGCGTTCAAGCAGCGCTGAAAGACAAGACAGCGCCCCACTAATTTCTACCACCGTGACGGCGCAGCCGCGACGAGTCCCACTACCCTTACTCGTCCATATCCATATTATGAAACACATTCGCCACATCGTCATCTTCTTCCAGCTTGTCGATGAGCTTAATCATGGCCTCCGCCTCCTCGTCATCTAGCTTTTTCGTGTGGGTCGGAACGCGCACTAGTTCGGCATTATCCACCTCGATATTACGTTCTTCCAGTGCTTTTTGCATATTGCCAAAATCCTCGAAGCCGCAGTCGAGCACCAAGAGGTCTTCTTCCTGTCGTAAGTCTTCCAAGCCGTGGTCGATCAACTCTAATTCCAGCTCTTCTGCATCCTGTCCTTCGGCTTTGATTTTGAATTGTCCGATGCGGTTGAACATATAGTCTACCTCGCCCGAGTTGCCCAAGTTGCCACCACCCTTGGAGAAGATCAGCCGCATATTGGCTACCGTCCGGTTGGTGTTATCCGTAGCGGTTTCCACCATCACCGCAATCCCGTTCGGGCCGTAGCCTTCGTAGACTACTTCATCGTAGTTGGCCGCATCTTTAGACAGCGCCCGCTTGATGGCTGCTTCTACGTTGGCCTTGGGCATATTGGCCGACTTGGCATTGCTCATGGCTAGGCGCAGTCGTGGGTTATAATTAGGGTCGCCGCCGCCTTCTTTTACGGCTATGGCAATCTCCCGGCCAATCTTAGTGAACGCCTTGGCCATGGAGGCCCAGCGTTTCATTTTGCGCTCTTTACGGAATTCAAAAGCTCTTCCCATAAGGTTCGTTTTTTGCGAAGGACAAAAATAGGAAACTGACGGGAAATGAGATTGTATTTTTTGGAAGGGTGTCAAGTATACCGTATAGGGTGAATCATAGCAGGTAAGGACTACTCAGTAAACGCTCATAATGAGGCTGACACGCCAAGGCGACTTCTTCTAGTGCAGGGGGAAGCGTAATCTCGCGCTCTACGTAGGGCTGAAAGCCCGTCGATTGATGAACATTGTGGTACCAATACTTGGCCCAAACGCCGTCCTCCGGGCGGGCACCCGCTGGCCATTGTAGCATGTCAGACTCGAAGGGGATAGCCAGTTTATCACATAATGCGCGCAGGACGGTGGGTGGGTCCGAAAGCAAACGCTTAGCATCTACGATAGCGGTCAGCAAGTTTTGCTCGACTAAGTAATCGTACCATTCGTCCTGCTGTGGCACGCCAATATCGGCGGCGGTGGGGGCATTCACCACTTTGCGGTAGGAGTTCAGAATGGCGCGTGGGTCACGGATGAGGAGAACGTGTTGGGCGGCGTGTAGCGGTTGACGGTCCAGGTGCAGCAGATGATGCGTCATTTGCTTGAAAACCACGACGGAAGTAGGTGCGTGGCCGCACAGTACCTCACGCGTGACCTGCGTCCCGTCCGCTGATTGGCTGGCCATAATGTCGGGAACGCCGGGGTGCTCAGCGGCGGTGGACGTATGCGCTAAGTACCAAGCGTAAAGCGGCTCGTCGACGACGGTGGTGTCGCTACGTTGGGCAAAGCTGTACATCAGCGCTGTGGAGATGTTGCGGGGACTGGACCAAAGGTGGATGCGGGTGGTCATAATGTTGATGGTTTGTTGCTGCTATGGATCGCCGTGGACAAGCGCTGTGCAGCAGGGTACCGCCTCAGCGGTACAGCCACGCCTTGGAAAGGTGTGGCCGAGTGATGAACGAGCTGCGAAACATAGCGACCGCTTCGGCTCAATCGAAGCGGATGGCCCCAAATTAACCTAAATTTTGGGAAGTGATTTCTTTTCAGGCGGGTCGTTAATTTTTGTCAGCAAATTTGGGTAAGGTATGATCGCTTAGGCATCTATATTTGTTGAAATCTAACTGGGAATTTATGTTGGATGCTAAACATTTAGAATTGATTCTGGCCATTGAAGAATACGGTACGTTACAGCAAGCGGCTCAGGTATTGCACCTTAGCCCGTCAGCACTTAGTCACCGCCTACGGCGCTTCGAGGAACAATTGGACGTAGCGCTGTTTCACCGTACGGGGAACCAATTGTTGTTTACAGAAGCAGGTAAAGTCGTTTGCGATAAAGCCAGGCAAATTCGTACGCAATACGAGGAGTTGACCGCTAGGGTGGAAGAGATACGCGAAACCCAGCAGGCGCGCTATATCCACGGCTACAGTGCGCGTGAGGCGCAGCGCTTGCAGGATCAGGCAGCTAGCGTGGCAGATTTTCTGCACCATGATTCGTACTGGGCACCGGAGGAGACGGTTTTAGAGGTGGGTTGTGGGGTTGGTGCACAAACGGAAATTATTGCTACCCAAAATCCAGAAGTTCAGTTCACATCCGTTGATATTTCGGAAAAATCTTTGCGCATAGCCGAAGCGCGGATACGGCAACAGCAATTAACGAATGTACAGTTTCAACAGCTTGATTTGTATAGTGCCGAATTGCTGCGCTTGCCGCAATTCGACCACTTATTCGTCTGTTTTTTGCTGGAACATCTAGCGCAACCACTTCAGGCGCTTCGCCAGCTGAGTAAAGTCTTACGCCCCGGTGGGACAATCACCGTCATTGAGGGGGATCATGGTTCTACGTTCTTTCATCCTCATAATAGTTATGCGGAAAAGATGGTGAAGTCGCAGGTGAGACTACAGCAGCAACGCGGGGGGAATGCCAATATCGGGCGGCAGTTACATCCGCTCCTGACTACGGTGGGCTTTCAGGATGTGCAGGTCAGTCCACGGCAGATTTACTGTGATGACGCTAAGCCTAAGTTGAAAGAGGGATTCATCAAAAATACCTTTACCGCCATGATGGAAGGAGTGCAAGAAGAAGTGATCGCAGCGAAAATAGTTGGTCGGGAAGAAGCGGCAGCGGGTATTAAAGCATTACTCAGGACCGCAGATTCGGGTGGAACATTTAGCTACACTTTTTTTAAAGCACGCGCTATACTAGCTAAATAGAAAAGCAGCCCCGTTCCGCTCAAAAATTTAACTAGTGAGTATAAAGCGGGAGGCTGCTCTTCCAAGGAAATTTCAACGCCTATATCATCAAACTGCCCTTAAAACGTGGGGTGTTTGGAAAACGCTGCTTTTTCCTGAAAAAAATTATTGGACGATGATACGCCGCAGGGCTGATCCGTCTTCCGTTTCCAGGCGCAGGAGGTAAACGCCAGCGGCTAAGTCGTCTAGCTGTAAGGTGGTCGATACATCCGTTACTGAAAATTGGCGGATCACTTGCCCGGTTGGATGCGTTAGGGTAAGGGTGCTGGCGTCACTAACTAAGGCTCGGTCGATTCGGAGCGTTAATTCGCCCTGCGTCGGATTGGGAGAGACGCTAAATTGGTCGGCCGTCAAAACATCTTCCGTACTCGTCGACACCAAGCTAAAGACCAATTGGTCAACATTGAACGGAATATTGTTAATGATACTCAAGCGAAAAACTTGCTCGCCAGCGCTCAATTCTAGCTGATTATTAGCGTCTTCTTGTTGAAAAACGTACCAACCGCCCGTATTTGGAACCGTAAAGTTGGTATTGGCATTGTTATTTTCAAAATTAATGGAAAACAGCCCATTAGCTTGCTCGGAAGCTACGTTGGCCGTCACTTCGTACAAGCCCGCTTCGGCTACGTTGACGGTGTATTCGATCCACTCGCCGCTTTCCACGTATTCGAGTAGGTAGCCATTACCCAACGCGCCAATATCTACTCCTTCTCCCAAGCGAAAACCAGCGGCTTGGTTGTTAGGGTCATTATCGTGATAAGCCAAGCCTTCGCCACCATTGTCGTATTCCTCCATCTCTATTTGGCCGGGAATTTGTAGAGGCGTGGCGTTGAATGGCGTCTGTTGGGTCGCAGCTACACGCACGCGAGTAGGATAACCGTGTAGGAGCGTGCCATCCGCTCGGGTAGTGTACATCCGGTAGGTGTAGGTCTGTCCCGTGGTGACGGTTAAGTCAAGAAAAGTGGTGGCATCAGCGGGTAGTTCGACCACTTGTACGAAAGGTGTACCGACACCGACGGCTCGTTCCACAACGATAGGATTGCCCGCAGTACTGCGGTTATTCCACTCGATCCGTGTAGCGGGTTCGTTGGTTCCGGGGGCAGCAATGCTCGCTGAAGTAATTTGGTGCGGGGAATCCTCGTGGTAGTGCAGGAGGATATCCTTGACTTCGGGCCAGGTGTTGTTGGCGCGGTTGAGAATACCGAAGTCCCCACCGTCATCCCAAACGGAGAAGGCAAAGCCGTGAACGATACAACGTTCTACATTGTGGGCGTAGATGCGCATGCGGGAGTTGAAATCACAAGCGTGAATAGCACCAAATTCGCTGTGATGAATTGGAATATTGTTAGCTACGGACCAGTTTTTGACGGATTGATACTTGTTGTTTAATTGTTGATAATCAAAGGCTGTACCCCAGGTGCCGTTGCCTTCGCCAGAAAATGGCCAAGGGTCGTAAGCGTGGTAGTAGCCGATGAGGTAGTCGTCGTCGGGTATTGCGGCGGTTAAAAGTTGCTCCGCATTGGCCCATTCGTTACCGCCGTAGATGACAATTCGTGTCGGGTTGGTCTCTCGGATGATACCCAGGATGCGAGCGTTGAGGTCATCCACCTGAGCGACGGTCATTCCCTTGGGTTCGTTGATGATTTCAAATAATAATTTATCTGATTTATCACGAAATCGCTCGGCAATTTGTACCCAAATGGAATCGTAACGAGCGCGGAATACGGGGTTAGTGTAGTTGTTTTTCAGCCAGTCTTCGTGGTGGCCGTTCAGGGTGACGTAAAAGCCGCGTTCTAGTCCCCAGTCGACAACTTC